>NZ_JBLODY010000039.1:0-37886 GCF_047785625.1 Solidesulfovibrio sp. C21 | reverse complement strand
CCACAAACGCCTGAAGTTGGGATAACTCTTGTCTTGCCATGTTGGTCTCCTCGCCTCGTTTGTGCCCTTGGAGCACGTTCACTGGCACTATCAGCCAGTTTGAGGGTCGAGGCCAACATGGTATTTGAAAAGGGGGTCTGGGGGAAAACTTTTCTTCAGAAAAGTTTTCCCCCAGTCTCTTCTACCAATCTACCAACGGCGTCCCAGGGCTTCCGCCCAGACGGGGCTGACCAGGGCGTGAAACGACGCGCCGACCTGGTCGGCCGGGATGCGCTCTCCGGCGAGTTCCACGTCGCGCATGTAAAAAAGGCGCGCCGGCATCGGGCCGGCGTCGCCGGCAAAGGCGTTTTCCGGAGCCAGCCGCAGCCAATTCCGCCCCGCCCTGTCCGAGCCCCAGACCGCTTCGGGCAAAAAGACCGCATGGTCGAGGCGACTGCCCAAGGCGGTAAAAAGGGCACCGCTGATGGCCGTAAACGGCTCCTTGTAGAGCCGGCGGCCGCACGACGGCAGGGTTTCGTTGGTCACGCAGGCGATATTCCCTTGCGGAACGTCGTTGTAGATTGCGGATGTGGTCGCATCGCCACTGACCACCCGCCCCACTCCCAGCGTGGCCAGCAGCGCATCGGCCCGGCCCGCCACCTGGAGCAGATGTTCCACGCCCCAAAGACGGGGCGCGGCATGGCCATGGCGTCTGGCCAGCAGATATTGGCCAAGAAGCAAAATGCCCGTGCCGGTGCCGAGGTCCAGGCCGGCAAACGCCCCTGCCCCGGGCGCGAGGTCGCGCCGCAACAGCGCGTCGAGCAGATGTACGGTCTTGGGGATGTCGAAAAGCATTTGCAGGGCGAAGCCGTGATGCAACAGCACCCGGCGCAAGGCATCCTGCCCCGCCAGAGCCCGGCAACCGCCCCGGCGACGGGCGAACCGGCCGGCGAGCAATGTGGCGTCTTCCAGGGAAACCACCTCGTCGAGCCGCTCAGGATGGACGTAGGCATGGGCGTAGGCCAGGCACAGGCTGGCCAGTCCCTCGGCCGTGACAGGCGTCTGCGTCCGGCCAAGACGCTCGATATGCCCGGCCAGGGAATCCACCACAAAAATATCTTCGGCCATGACCGGCCCGGGCGGCGGCTCGCGCTCCAGAAGCCGCAACACTGCGGCCCGCAGCTCATCCATGGTGGTCATGCATTTGAAAAGAAAGGAACCGGGGGAAAACCTTTCTGAAGAAAGGTTCTTCCCCCGGGCCCCCTTTCCAAAGACTTTTCCCAGGAGAAAGAAGCGGTGACACCCTTTCGAAAGGGAAAAATTGAGGAAAGGGAGAGCGCGAGAGGGAAGAACCCTTTTCAAAGGGTTTCCCCTCTCGCACCCTCTTCATGCTCCCCTTAATATTGATAAAGCGCATCGAAGCAAGTGTAGGTGTCGTCGAAGCCGTTCTGGTAGCAGACCTGGGCCGCGTCATCGATATAGCGCACGTCGTCCATGGGGATGCGGTACTGCTTGCCCGCGATCCACATACGGTACAGGCGGTTTTGGCTATCGAGCACGAGCGGCGGATCGGCGTAGAAGGTCTTGTTGTCGTTAAGCTCGACGAGATAGGTGTGCCGGGCGCAGCCGGAGCAGAAAAGGACCGACAGGGCAAGGCAGGCAAGCAACAGGCACATGGCGCGCATGGGGCCTCCCCGCGCCGTCCGGGCGCGTGCTGATGGTTCCTGGGGCGGACGTTCTTCCCGCTTGCCCGCGTTTAAAAAGGCGTCGCCCGACTTAGGGAGAAACGGGTTGGCGCGTCTGGCCGCCGCTGCCCGCCTCCGGAAAGAGCTTCGCCGCCTGGCGGAAATAGGTTGCGGCCGCCGCGATATCCCGGCGGGCCTGGGTAAGCTCCACTGAAACGGGCAGGTCGCCCACGTTTTTTTCCGTGAGTCCCATCCACTCCAGCTCCTTGTCCAGCTTGCCGGCAATGATGCCGAGTCCGGTGTGGATAAGCCCGCCCATCCGGTCCACATCGGCGGGACAGGCGGTGTCGAGCTGGTTGTAGACGAAGATCATGTCGCCGGCATTGAGGAAGATCTCCCAGCAGGCGGACAACGAGGCGCGAAGGGCCAGCACGTCCTTGATGCGCTCGGTGTTGCCCTCCTTGACCAGCGACGTGTAATAATCCGTGACCTTGAGCAGATGGTCGTAGATTTTCGCGCTCTGGCCCGAGAAAAAGGCGGAAAAGGCCCTGGTGTCGACCTTGGCCGCCAGGGCCTGCCCCGGCTCCAGGGGCAGGGCCAGACCGGCCAACACAAGGACGGTCATGAAAAGGCGCATGAAGCGGCCGGTCGGCCGCGGCGAAAAACAGGCGTGCATCGGCGTTCGTGGCGGGCGCAGCCGCCGCCGGTTCGAATCAGTTCTCGTTGTCGGCCATGCCATTGAGCGGCGCCAGGGCGGCCTTGGCCTGCAGCCCCGTCACCTGGGCCGTACTCAGGCGTTCGGCGCTGGCATCACGCAGTTTGATGGCCCGGTCCTTGTATTTTTCGCCGAGCGAGGAGGAAGCGGCGGCCAACGTCGCGTAATAATACGCGTTGGCATCGCTTGCCGGCACGCCGGCATAGCCACGGCTGTACACGTCGGCCAGGACATACCGGGCGTAGCCGAAGCCGGCATCCGAGGCCTGGGTCAGCCAGGCAAGGCCCTGGCGGAAATCCTGGGCCACGCGGTCGCCGTTTAAATAGGCCACTCCCACCTCGCACTGCGCCCTGGGGTCGCCGGTGCGGGCCTTGGCCAGCATATCGGCAAAGGTAGGCCGGGCGTCGACTTCCGCGGCCTGGGGCGCCTCGGCCGTGTTTCGGGCCGAAGCGGCCACGGGACAACATACCACGGCAAGCAAGAGGGCCGCGGCACAGGCGGACAAACGTCTTCCAAAACGGACGCGATCGGGCATGAACATCTCCTTTGAAACGCGGCCGCACCATGGGCACGGCCGCGTCATCGCGTCAAAGAACTACTTCTTGAGCCAGCTCATCATGTCACGCAGCTTGGCTCCCACCTTCTCCACCGGATGGTCGGCGTTGAGGCGGCGCATGGACAGGAAATGCGCCCGGCCGGACATGTTCTCCACGATGAATTCCTTGGCGAACGTGCCGTCCTGGATTTCCCGCAGCACCCGCTTCATCTCCTTGCGCGTCTCGTCGGTGACGATGCGCGGGCCGCGGGTGTAGTCGCCGTATTCGGCGGTGTCGCTGATGGAATAGCGCATGCGGGACAGGCCGCCCTCGTAGATCAGGTCCACGATAAGCTTCATTTCGTGCATGCACTCGAAGTAGGCGCTCTCGGGCTCGTACCCGGCTTCCACCAGGGTGTCGAAGCCGGCCTTCATGAGTTCGGCCACACCACCGCACAACACGGCCTGTTCCCCGAAAAGGTCGGTCTCGGTCTCTTCGCGGTAGGTCGTGGTGAGCACGCCGCTACGGGTGCCGCCGATGCCCTTGGCGTAGGCCAGGGCCAACTCCAACGCCTTGCCGCTGGCGTTCTGATGCACGGCCACCAGGCAGGGCACGCCGCCACCCTCGGTGTAGACGCGGCGCACCAGATGGCCCGGACCCTTGGGCGCGATCATGGTCACGTCCACGTCGGCCGGGGGCACGATCTGCTGATAGTGGATGTTGAAGCCGTGGGCGAACATGAGCATCTTGCCGGCCTTGAGGTTCGGCAGGATGTCTTTCTCGTACAGCGACCGCTGGGTCTGGTCCGGGACCAGGATCATGATGACGTCCGCGGCCGCGGCAGCCTCGGCGGCGGACATGGGAACGAATCCGTGCTCCTTGGCCAGATCCCAGTTGGGCCCGCCGGGACGCTGGCCGATAACCACCTTGACGCCGGAATCGCGCAGATTCTGGGCATGGGCGTGCCCCTGGCTGCCGTAGCCGATGATGGCGACGGTCTTGTCCGCCAGCAGGGAAAGGTCGGCGTCCTGGTCGTAATAAATCTTCATTGTAGCTCCTTTTTTATTCCTGCATGCCGCGCCGCATGGCCACGGCGCCGGTGCGGGCGATTTCCTTGATGCCGAAACGCTGCAACAGGTTGATCAGCGCGCCGAGCTTGTCCTGGGTTCCCGTAACCTCTAGGATGAGCTCGTCGAGGCTCACATCCACCACCTTGCAGCGGAAGATGTCCACGATGCGCAGCACTTCTGCCCGCTTGGCGCCCTCGGCGTCCACCCGCAGCAGCATCATTTCGCGTTCCACGGACTTGACGTCGGTCAGGTCCACGACCTTGAGCGTGGTGACGAGTTTTCGCAACTGCTTGATGATCTGTTCCACGATGGCTTCGTCGCCTTCGGTGGTGATGGTCATCATGGAAAGCCCCTCAGTCAGGGTCGGAGCCACGTTGAGCGTTTCGATGTTGTAGCCGCGACCGCTGAAAAGCCCGGCCACCCTGGAGAGCACCCCGGGTTCGTCTTCGACCAGAATGGAAAGAATGTGGCGCATGGGCGGCTCCTAGACGAGAATCATCTCGGTTATGGACTTGCCGGCCGGGACCATGGGCGCAACGTTTTCCTCGCGATCGATGACGACGTCCACGATGACGGTCTTGGGCAGGGCGAAGGCCTCGATCAGCACGGATTCGACTTGCCCCGGGTCGGACACGCGGAAGCCGGCCGCGCCATATGCCTCGGCCAGCTTGACGAAGTCCGGGGCCACGTCGAGGCAGGTGGAGCAGTAGTTTTTCGCGTAGAAAAGCTCCTGCCACTGGCGAACCATGCCGAGGTAGCCGTTATTCAGGATGACAATCTTGACCGGCAGGCCGTAGCAGACGGCCGTGGCCAGCTCCTGGATGCACATCTGGATGGAGCCGTCGCCGGCCACGTCGATGACGAGGCGGTCGGGAAAGGCGACCTGGGCTCCGATGGCGGCCGGGAAGCCGAAGCCCATGGTGCCGAGCCCGCCGGAACTGATAAACGACCGCGGCCGGATGAATTGGTAGAACTGGGCGGCCCACATCTGGTGCTGGCCGACCTCGGTGGTGATGATGGCCTCGCCCTTGGTCAGCCGGGAAATGGTCTCCACCACGTACTGCGGCTTGATGACGTCCGTGCCCTGCTCGTAAGCCAACGGCTTTTCCTGCTTCCAGCTTGCCAGACGGGCGAGCCAGGGAGTGTCGCTGACCGGAGCGGCAGAGACGTCGGGAACATCGGCCTCCAGCGACTGGCGCAGCGCCATGAGGAAGCTCTTGCAGTCGGCCACCACCGGAATGCCAACGGCCACGTTTTTCTGGATCGAGGTGGGGTCGATGTCGATGTGCACGATCTTGGCGTTCTTGGCGAATTCGCTGAGCTTGCCCGTGACCCGGTCGTCGAAGCGGCTGCCCACGGCCAGGATCAGGTCGGCGCCGCTTATGGCCATGTTGGCGGCGTAGGTGCCGTGCATGCCGAGCATGCCGAGCCACAGCGGATCGTCGGCCGGAAAGCAGCCCAGGGCCATGAGCGTGGCCGTGACCGGGATGCGGAAGGTGCGGGCCAGCCACGTCAGATCCTCCGAGGCATTGGAGGCGATGACGCCGCCGCCGGCGTAGATGATGGGCTTTTTGGCCCGGCGCACCACGTCCGCAACCTTGGCCACCTGCTTGGGGTTGGGGGCGTAGGTGGGGTTGTAGCTGCGCATCTTGATCTGCTTGGGGTAATTGTAGACGCACTTGGCCTGCTGCACGTCCTTGGGCAGGTCGATGAGCACGGGTCCCGGCCGTCCGGTCGCGGCCAGATAGAAGGCCTCCTTGATGACCTTGGGCAGGTCGCGCACGTCCTTGACCAGGAAATTGTGCTTGGTGCAGGGACGCGTGATGCCGACGATGTCCACTTCCTGGAAGGCGTCGTTACCGATAAGGGGGGTCGGGACCTGGCCGGTGATGATGACCACCGGCACAGAGTCCATATAGGCGGTGGCAATGCCGGTTACGGCATTGGTGGCTCCGGGGCCCGAGGTCACCAGGCATACGCCTACCCTGCCCGTGGCCCGGGCATAACCGTCCGCGGCGTGGATGGCTCCCTGCTCATGGCGCGCCAGCACGTGTTGCAGCAGGGGGTAGTTGGGAAGCTGGTCGTAAATGTCGATGACCGCTCCTCCAGGGAAGCCGAAAACGACTTCCACGTCCTCGCGGCGCAAGGATTCGAGGAGGATCTGGGCCCCGGTGAGTTCCATGTCTACTGGTCCTCCGCCTTGCGGTATTTTCTGAGGAGCGTGTCGATGCGAGTCTTTCCGGACAGCTTTTTCTTCTTGATTTCCTTAAGCTCGGTTTCTTCAGCGGGATTCAGGAAGGGTTTGCCTTCCATCTTATTCAGGATCTTCTCGAACGCGATATGCTCCTCGTACAGGCTTTTGAGTTCCGGGTCCGCCTCGCCGTACTTGGCAATGAGATCCAGATCGCGTTGGTCCATGGCAAAGACTCCTTGTTGACGGTTCTAGTCACATCCCGTCTCGGTCGCGATGGACCAGTCGGGTTCGGACTCGGCGATGATACGCACAATCTTCTTCCGGGATTTTTCCCCGGACACGATACGGACCTGCCTGGGGCGCACCCCGAAGCACTCTGCCAGAAACGCGGTCAACGCGGTATTGGCCCGACCCTCGACGGCCTTGGCCCGCAGCCGCACCCGCAGCCTGTCCTCGGCCAGTCCGGCCAGGGCATCCCGACTGCCGCCGGGAGTGACGGCCACCCGCAGCGTCCAGCCGCCCTCCCCGTCCGCCGCGGCGAAGACGGGCATCGCCGGGGACGCGGTCCGGATCTTCGTTGACGCGGCCATATCAGAACCCCTCCGCCGTCGGGCCGAAGGCCGTCGCCACGCGCACAGACGCCCCGACCGATGGACGGACCGCATTGCGCCGGCTGTTTCCGGACTGGCTGAAGGAAAACATCCGATTCGTTACGCTTCGCGTCTCAACGATCACGGCTATTGCGCCCGGACTGCAGGCGGCCTTCGGCAGGCCGCCCGGTTGGCGTCATTTGGGGCATAGGCACGCGCATGCGCGAACTCCGGCTCCGTGATTACATACGCCCCAGGCCGATGCCGCCCAGCCGCATCAGGGTGGGCACCAGGAACCACTGCAGAAACTGCACGGCCAGGATGGCCACAATGGGCGAAAGGTCGAAACCGCCTATGGACAGAAAGGGCAGCCAGCGCCGAAGGCGGTAGAATACCGGATCGGTCATGGCCCGCAGGAATCGGACAATGGGATTGTACGGATCGGGACGTACCCAGGACATGAGCGCGGCGATCACGATAATCCAGAAGTAGAGGGAGAGGACGATGTCCAGAACCCTGGCCACCGCAACCAAAAAATATCCAATGATATCCATGTATCTTCCTTTCGCATGCAGCGCTTACGCAAACGCGCCGTAACGTAAAAATGGCACAGCGGCGGCCATTAATCAAGACAAATCCCGCCAGCCAAGGCCCAGCGGGGCCTGCCGGCCCGGCCGCCGGTCCTTTCGCCCCGGAAAAAACGCGCCGCGACACCTTGGGCCCCGGTGCGAATCCGGGACGCCATGGCCCTGCCCTCGCCTGGGAAAACCAGCGTTTTCCAGGGAAAAAAACAGGACCTTGAAAATGACTTCTCTGTCTGGGCAACGCGAGGCTATGCGTCCTTGGTTTCCGACTCTCCGGCAAGACAGCCGCGCAGGGTGTCGAAGTCCGGGATGTACATGACCGCGGACAGCGCCGGGTTCTTGTACGACCAGAAGGGCACGGCCGCCGCCCTGGCCGAGCGCTCGTCCAGGGCCGAGTCGCCGATGTAGGCCACGGATTCGGCCGGAAGCTTCCAGGCGTCGAGGATCGTGAACACCCCCTCGGGATCGGGCTTGGGTCGCTTGAGCCGGCCGGCGCTGACGACCGGGGCGAAGTACTGGTCGATCTCGAAGTGCCGCAACAGGATTTCGACGGTGTTGGTGCGGTTGGTGTGCACGGCCATGCGCACTTCCCGCTTGGCCAGGGCCTCCAGCAGTTCGACCAGGCCGTCCTCCAGGTAGATAAAAGGAAAGATGTCCTCGGCATAGTCGAGGTTGCGCTGGACTTCCAGGGCTTCCTCCAGGCGGTCGGCCGGAATGATGCGGGCCATGCATTCCTTGACGGAATGCATGTGCACATAGTCTTCCTCTTCCGGCGTGAGTGACAGCATGCCGACGCCCTCGCGGATGAGGTTGTAGTACATGCGGTTGGCGTCGCGGGAATCGACCAGCACGCCGTCGCAGTCGAAGATGACGCCCCGAACCCGTTCGAGAAAAGCCGGGGGGGACTTGGTATCGCACACGTACACCGGGCGCTCCTTAAGGTTTTGGGATGATGATGGTCCGGGGAACATCGAGCCAGGGGGCCTCGGGATCGGGACGGGTGTTGCCGCGAAGCCGCCAGCCGGGAAGCGTTGCCGCGAGCATCGGCGTTTCGGGCCCGCCCTGGGGAAAGAGCGCGGTCAATTCCCCGGCGCACACGGGGGCGAAGGGCAATCCGGCATCGAGAAGGCTGTCGGCGATCTCGGGATCGGCGATGAAAAGCCCGGCTCCTTCCGGCGCGATGGCCCAGAAAGGCGGCAACAGCTGTCGCCAGGGCGGCCGGAACTCTTCGGCCAGGGCGGCCTGGGCGGGGATGCCCGTGGCCGCCAGGGCGGCAATCAGCTCCTCGTCGGCGTCGTCCTCGGTCATTCCCAGGCTTTCGGCCATGGCCGTGGCGAAACGCGCGTCGCATTCGCCCGCGTCGACAAGGTCGAGCAGGCTTTCCTCGATCCGGTAGGCCAGGCACAGGGCCAGCTGGGCGGCGCGGAGCCGGCGGGCGGTCACGCGTTCAGGGTGCATATGGTCTTCGAGTTCCTCCCGGGCGGCAAAGGACGTGTCGGCGAAAAAATGTCCCGAGCCGTAGCCGGCGAGCAAGGCCAGATCCTTGGGGTCCCTCACTTCCCGGCGCAACCGGTCGCATTCGCGCAGGCAACCGTCGAGTTCCTCGGCGCGAAGCGGCAACACGGCCGGCCGCAGCCGCGCCTCGTCCGCCTCGCCAAGGCCGGGATCGAGCAGCCGCACGCCGACGGGAAGGTCCCCGGTCAGGCCGGGATGCAGTCCGGGGAAAAAGAGCAGGCCGTTCATGGGCAATCCTTTCTTTACGGCGTTAGGGGGCTTGGCGTTTGAAAAAGCGCCGACACCGGCCCGGGCAGGCCGGCAGGGCGAGCAGGCACAGTTCACCGGCTGCATTGGCGCAATCCGGGAACGAAGTCGTATCACCGGGCAGGTAATCCCGACAAGAGCCCTCTCTGACCAGGGTTTCCGGAAAACGGCTCCGCCAGGCCCGCCCGGCCTGCTCCTCGGTCAAGCCCATGGCCTCGGCCCGAACCAGGAATTCGTCGAAGGCATGGCCAAGGCGCATAAGGACCCGGCAGCGAAATCCCTGATCGAGGCCGGGGTTCACGTGTTCCTCGTAGAGGCAGCGGCCGACCAGGTAATGCCGGCAGCCAAGACCCGTCAGGCATGTCACCACGGCCGACATGACGGTTTCTCCATGCGGGCCGGGCTTTCTTGACCTGCCCCTGGGCGGCGTGTATAGCCTCGGCCAACCCACTCGCGGAGGCATGACATGTTTGGAATCGGATTTCCGGAGCTTATCATCATTCTGGTCATCGTGCTCATCATTTTCGGAGCCAACAAGCTTCCCGAGATCGGAGCCGGCATGGGCAAGGCCATTAAGAATTTCAAGAAGGCCACCAACGAGCCGGACGAAATCGATGTGACCCCGGGCAAGGGCAAGGACGACGCCGACAAGAAATAGCCTGGGCCAGGATTGCCGACAAGGCCCCGGAAGCATGCCTTCCGGGGCCTTTTTTTATGGAGCATCGACCTTTTGTCCGGCCAGGGCCAGGATGGCCCGGGCCAGGGCATCGGCCACGGCCTGGCGTTTTTCCGGCACGGCCAGGGCGGCGGCGTCTTGCGGATGGGACAGGAAACCGGCCTCCACGAGCACGGCCGGGGCATCGGCAGCGGCCAGAAGCGCAAAAGGTCCCGAGCCGCCCCCGGCCACGGGAAGCGGCGACGCGCCCTGGCGCAAGGCGGCGGTCAGTTCCCTGGCCAGACGCACCCCAGCCGCCATGCGTCCGCTACCGGCGGTGCGCCGGGCAGCCGTAAGGAAAATGTCCTGCCCGGCCCGGCTTGCCTCGGCTGGTCGGCGTCCCCGCCCCCTTCCCTCCACCCGGGCGACTTCCCCGGCCAGGGCATCGGACGGCGTGGGCGAATAGGCATACACCGCGATCCCGGCCGCCTCGGGACGAGGCACGCGGGCGGCATGCAGGGAGAGGAGCATATCCGCACCGTAAAAGCCGGCCAGGGAGCCCCGCGCCCAGTCGGGCAGGGACACATCGGCCGTGCGCGAAAGCGACAAGGCCACCCGTTGCGGGGAAGCGGCCAGAATCCGGGCCAGACGCAAGGCGATATCGAGCGTCACGTCGGATTCGCGAAGCCCATCCCCCGGCGTGCCGACATCCATCCCGCCATGGCCCGCATCGATGAGCAGGCGCAGAGGCGTGTTCCGCGCCTCCCCTGCCGTCGGATGGCTGAGCGCCTCCCGCTCGGCCTTGGCCGCCTTGTCCATGGCCATGGCACGCCGGGGCGGCGTATCGCCGGGCTTGTCGCCGCCCGGCGGCAACGGGAACTGGCTTATGGTCTCGACCATGATCCGCGACAGCGTGTCCTCTGGGTTGAGGCGCACGGCCAGGGTGAAATGGGCCAGAGCCGTGCGCGCATCGCCGCGTTGGAAATAGGTCCGCCCGAGCAGGGCCTGGACGCGATCGTTTCGCGGGTCCTTGGCCGTAGCCTCGTCAAGCAGGGACAGGGCCTTGTCCGTATCGCCGGATTCCAAAGCATCCTGGGCGCTTCGAGCCAGTTCGTCGGACGACGCGGCCCGGGAGATGCCCGGCACACCGACCACGAGGAGTCCCGACAGGCCCAAAAGGCGCAGGATTTGCCGACGGTTCATGCCGTCCCCCCTTCAAGCCAGCGCCCGGCCGCTTCGCACACCCCGGCCGTATCGCCGGGCGCAAACCAGCGCACCTCCGGCTCCTTGCGAAACCAGGTCATCTGGCGCTTGGCGTAGGCCCGGGTGTTGGCCAACCATTTGGCCTTGGCTTCCTCCAGGCTGCACGCGCCGGAGAGGTAGCCGACGATCTCCGGGCCGCCGATGCCGGTAAGTCCCGGCGCGTCGGGCCGATAGCGCGTAAGCGCCCCGCGTACTTCCTCCACCGCGCCCTCGCGCGCCATGGCCTCGATGCGGCGGGCCAGACGCGGCGTCAGCGCGTCCAGAGGGAGGGACAGGCCGATGACGAGCGCGTCATACTCCGGCGCATCCGGATCGCCGGCGGCCTGCCAGTCGGACAGGGCCCGGCCGGTTGCGGCATGCACTTCCAGGGCCCGGGTCACGCGCTGGCGGTCGGCCGGGGCGATACGGGCGGCGGCGACCGGGTCCACGGCGGCCAGAGCCTCGTGCATGGCCCGCCCCCCTGCGGCGTCGTAACGGGCGGCGACTGCGGCGCGAACGGCCGGCGGCACGGGCGGAATGGGGGCCAGCCCGCCGCGAATGGCCCGGAAATAGAGCCCGGTGCCGCCGACGAGCAGCGGGAGCAGGCCGCGCGTGGCGATGGAGGCGACCACTACCCTGGCGCGTTTGGCGAAGGAGCCGGCATTGACGGCCGTGTCGAGCGGCGTGTCGCCGTAGAGGAAATGGGGACACCTGCCCTGCTCTGCGGCCGTTGGCTGGGCGGTCAGCACCGAAAGCCCGGCGTAGACCTGCCGGGAGTCGACGTTGACCACGGCCCCGCCGTAAGCCTCGGCCAGGGCCAAGGCCACGGCTGTCTTGCCCGTGCCCGTGGCTCCGAGCAGGCAGACGATGCGCGTCGCCGCCACGTTCACGCTCCCTTTTTGGGATCGGCCAGGCCGTATTTTTCCCGCATCCGTTCCCGCACCAGTTCCGGGACCATGCCGCGTATCTCGCCGCCGTGCTTGCAGACTTCCTTGACGATGGTGGAACTGATGTAGAGCCACTTGTAGTCGGTCATGATGAAGACGGTTTCGATGCTGCGGTCGAGCTTGCGGTTCATGAGCGCCATCTGGAACTCGAATTCGAAATCGGATACGGCCCGCATGCCCCGCAGGATGACATTGGCCCGACGGCGCTTGACGTAGTCCACGAGCAGGCCGTTAAACCCCTCCACCATGACGGAGGCGTCATGGTCGAACACCGCGTCGGCAATGGCCACGCGTTCGTCGAGGGAAAAAAGCGGCGTTTTGTGGGAGTCGCCGGCCACGGCCACGATAATCGCTCCGAAAACCTTGGCCGCCCGGCGCACCAGGGACACGTGCCCGTTGGTCAGGGGGTCGAAGGTTCCGGGGTAGACGGCGATGCAGTTTTGTGTGGCGTCCATAGGATGATCCTCGTTTGACCGTAAGTCCGGTCGGTCAGGCAGGCGAGCGACTCCGGGACGTCCGCGGGAGCAAGACGCGCGCCGGCCTCGATTTCCGCCGCGATGACCCCGTCCGGGGCCAGCAGGCCGCTTCCGACAAGGGCGGCCAGGGTTGGCGGGAGCAGGTCGTGGCCATAGGGCGGGTCGATGGCCACGATATCGAATTGCGCTCCGGCAAGCCGGGGGAGTGCCCGGGCCACGTCCGCCTCCACGACCCTGGCCGCATCGGGACCAAGGCCCAGGCCGCGCAGGTTCTCGCGCAGCATCTTGGCCACGGCCGGATTCTTCTCCACGAAAAGGCCGTATCCCGCGCCGCGTGAGAGGGCCTCGATGCCAACACTTCCGGCCCCGGCGAAGAGATCCAGTACCCGGGCGCCGGGAAAAAGCGCCTCCCGGGCCGCCAGCATGGAAAAAAGCGCCTCCCGCACCCGGCCCGTGGCCGGCCGCAGCCCCAGGGCGTCCACGACCTTGATGCGCCGTCCGCCGAAACGGCCGGCAATGACCCGCATGCTCATCGTTGCCGCGACCCCGTGGCCACGGCATAGGCAGCCGGGGCATAGCGCAAAAGAAGGTTTCCCAGGCCCACGCACAGGGCAAAGGGCAGGACCGTCAGCAGCAGCACATAGCCGCTGCCGGCCGCCGAGCCCGAAGGATGAAAAATGAAGCGTGTGCCGTAAATCAGATAGGACAGCACCGGCTCATGGGTCAGATACACGAAAAAGGAGATGCCGGACAAACGCAGCAGAAATGGCGAATCGCCGAATCGGGAATAGCCGGTGAGGAGCCACAGGCACACCGTGCCGATGATCATCTCCTGCGGATAAAGCGTCTGATAGATCTCGGTGCCCGTTCCCTGGGTATATTCCACGAAGCTGACGGCCAGCAGCACGGCCACATAGAGGACGCAGGCCGGGATGGTGAAGCGCCTGGCTCCGTCGAGATCGGCCCTGGTCCGGGAGAGCAGGCAGCCCAGGTAGAAAAAGAACATGCCGCTTAATTCCACCGGAAGCCCGTGCTGGGGGATAAACATCCAGATGGCCCAGAAGACCACCAGCCCAAGCAGGGGAATCTCCACGGACACGACGTAAAAGACCGGGGCCAGCAGGAAATAGACATAGAGGTCGCGCAGGAACCACAGCGTATAAACGGCCGGGAACCGGTAGACACCGAGCAGGTATTTGAGGATGCCGTCATGGTGCAGGTCGTTGATGTCGCCTATGTAGGGGACCTTGTTGAAGACAAGGATCAGGCCGATGCTGATGGCGTTAAAAAGCAGGTACGGGACAAGGATGGTACGGGCCTTTTTGACCAGCATCCGGCCATAGGCCTCCACCGTTGGCTTGTAGGTCAAATAGAAAAGGTAGCCGGAGATACTGAAGAAAATCGGCACGCACAGCCGGAAGATATTGTGGGGGAAAACAACCAGATAGGCGCGCAGCACATCGGGCACCTGGGTGTAATAGGCCTGGATGCCTTTTTCCGCATGCACGCCGACGATGAAGATGACGAGCAGCGTGCGCAACACGTCGAAACGTCGGGAAATCTCCGGGGAAACCAGGGCGCGTGTGGACATGAATGGTAGGTGGCGCGGCGCTCAGGCCAGCAGGTCGAATTTTGAAAAGCGCATGGTCATGGCCGCCCGGCCCTGGGTGGCCGAGCGCAACTCCGTGGAAAAACCGAACATCTGCCGCAGAGCCGCCAGCGACTCGACGAGTTTGTGCCCGCCGCGATCGACCATGTTCTCGATCTTGGCCCCCTTGGAGCCAAGAAGCCCGACCACGTCGCCGACAAAGGCGTCGGGCACGCTGATCTCCAACTCCATGATGGGTTCGAGCAGGGCCGGCTTGGCGGCGGTCAGGGCGGCCTTGAGCGCCTGGCTCGCGGCAAGGCGGCAGCCGACCGCCGAGGTTGCGCCCTCGACCGTGCCGAGGCCCGTTACCCGCACCCGCACGTCCTGGACCGGATACCCCTTTATGGGCCCGCTTTGCAAACCGTCGGCAAGCCCCTCCTCCATGGCCGTGATCCAGGCCTGGGGATAGGGCTGCGTATCGATGGCGAAGGCGATGTCCCGCCCCGCTCCACGGGGCAGCGGCGAGACGGCAAGGGTCACCTGGCCATGCTGGCGCTTGTCGCCAAGCTCCCGGTCGAACACCCCTTCACCGACGCCCTGGGTCGTGACCGTTTCCTGATAGACAACTTGGGGTTTGCCGGACCGGGGGGAGACGCCATATTCGCGACGCACCCGCTCGAGCACCACGTCGAGGTGCAGTTCGCCCATGCCGGAAAGGATCAGCTGGTCGGTGTCCGCGTCGTGGACCAGGGTCAGGGTCGGGTCTTCCTGGAGCAGTTTGTCGAGGACTTCCTTGAGCCGGTCGGACTCCTCGGCGTTTCGGGGCTCAAGCGCCAGGCTGATGACGGGTTTGTAGCCGGCGATGGACTCGAGCACGATGGGGTCGCCCTGGTCGCACAGGGTGTCGCCGGTGACGGTCTGGCGCAGTCCGGCCACGGCCACGATCTCGCCAGGGCCGGCGGATTCGAGCTTTTCCCGATGCCCGGCGTGGAGTCGAAAAAGCCGTGCCGGCCGTTCGACGCAGTCCCGGGTGGCGTTGTAGACGTCCTTGCCGGCTTCGAGGCGGCCGGAATAGATGCGGGCGAAAACCTGCTTGCGCCCGGTTTCCATGCTGACCTTGAAGGCCAGCGCGGAAAGGGGTGCACCGGGGTCCGGAGAAAAGCGTTTTTCGCTTTTGGTGTGGGGATCAAGGCCCGTCACCTCGCCCCGGTCCAGGGGGCTCGGCAAAAAGGCCAGCACACCGTCGAGGAGCGGTTGGACACCGATATTTTTGAGCGCCGAGGCGGCGTAGACCGGGACCAGGGCATGGGAGAGCGTGCCGGCGCGAAGGGCCGCCATGAGCACCGCCCGGTCGATGGACTCCCCGGAAAGATAGGCATCCATGAGCCCCTCGTCGTGCTCGCAGGCCGCCTCCACAAGCGCCTCGCGCCAGGGCGCGGCCCTATCCGCCTCTTGCGGGGACAGCGCCCGGCGGGTGATCTCCCCGCCCTGGCTTGCTTGGTCGAAATCCAGGCGTTCCATGCCGAGCAGGTCGATCAGCCCGGCAAGCTCCGCTCCCTGGCCCACGGGAATGGTCACGGCCACGGGATTGGCGCCGAGCTTTTCCCGCATGGCGGCCAGCACCGCCTCGAAATCCGCGCCGAGTCGGTCGAGCTTGTTGACGCAGGCGAGCTTGGGCACGCCGTAGGCCACGGACTGTCGCCAGACCGTTTCGGATTGGGGCTCGACCCCGGCCACGGCGCAAAAGACGCCCACCACGCCGTCGAGGACACGCAGGGAACGTTGGACCTCAATGGTGAAATCCACGTGCCCGGGAGTGTCGATGATGTTGATGATGGAGTCATTCCAGGCGCAGGTGGTGCAGGCCGAGGTGATGGTAATGCCCCGCTCCTGCTCCTCGGGCATGAAATCCATGGTGGCCGTGCCGTCGTGCACCTCACCCATGCGGTGGATCTTGCCGGTGTAAAAAAGGATGCGCTCGGTCAAGGTGGTCTTGCCGGCGTCGATATGGGCGATGATGCCGATGTTGCGGAGGCTTTGGAGCCTGCTTTTGCCGGCTCCCTTCTTGGCGCTCATGAACGCTCCGTCGGGGTTGGCGCGTGATGGCCGTGGGCTAGCAGCCGCCTTGGGCCCTGTCGTCGACAGCGGCGGCGGTAGCCACGCGGCGAAAGGCGTCGGGCGTAAGTTGCGGCCACAGCCAGAAAGTTTCCCGACCGGGAGCAAGGACCAGCGGCGCCGCGCCAAGGACGCGGGACACCGCTTCGCGCGCGACGTAAAGGGCATCGTATCCGCAATCGGCCGCTTCGGCCAGCCCGCCCGGGGCAGGGACAAACGGCGCGGGACAATTTCCGTCCCGGCCATGGAAGCCAAAGGCCATATCCGGTTGGGCGAAAAGCAAGGCCTCGTGGTCCAGGTCGTCGTCCGGGCCGCACAGGATACCGCATCGGCCCGAGGTCTTGGCCGACAACAGCCGCAGGCCGGCCGCAAGGCTCTCACTCGGAAACGGCGCGCCGTCCAGGAGCACGACGGCGCCCCTGCCCTTTCGCGCCAGTTCCGCCCACAACCCGGGCAGGGACCGCACCCCGACGCGGCAGGCTGCCTCCACGCCGCAAAGCTCCAGGGTGGTCAAAAGCGGCTGAGGCCAGCTCCCCCCGCCCACCCGCACGGCCGCGACTTCCGGCACCCGGGCGCACAAGGCCGGGATGACGGCGGCGGCGAGCCTGGCCGGCGAGGTGAAGCCCGCGCCGCACAAAACCACGGCGAAATCGAGCGGCACATCCAACCGGTCGAGGGTCAGATCGTGGCCAAGCCCCACGTTTTGGCGGCGATACGAGGGCATGGGACCGCCGCAGGCGGCGTAGATGGCGGCGATACCGGTTTTGAGAAGCGAACGCTGCCGGTCCGTGACCCGGGCGTAGGCCTTGGCAAAAGCGGCATCGGCCACACGGCCGCGCTCCATGGACGGCGGCCAGAAAGCGGCCGGCGCGTCACACAGCTCCGTTTCCTGTTCCGGCGTCATGGGATCTGGATCTCGGGGATGAGGGGGATGGGACGCACACGCGGGCGGGACCAGAAATGGCCCCGCCCGCGTGCCCGCGTTACAACCAGCGCTTGAGCCAGTTGTGCCAGCTGCCTTCGATCTTGCGGCGCTCGGCTTCGCTTAAGGTCTTCTGATATTCGAGGTAGGAAAGCTCGGCCCGCAGCTTGGCGTAAGCATCCACTTCCTCCAGGTCCTTGAAGTTCTCCACCGTGTACATGTAGCGCTTCCAGGCCGCGCCATACTGGTCGGTACGCCAGTAGAAGTCGGCCACGAACAGCTCGTGCTCGGCCAGTCGCTTACGGCAGCGCCGGATATATTCCGCCGCCTCCTTGCCGTAGTCGGTGTCCGGGAAAGTTTGCTGCAGGAGGTAGAAGTACTGCAAGGCTTCCTGGAGGTTGCCCTGCGGCATGTCGATGGATTCGGAGCGCTTGAAGTTGGAGACGCCGATCTGGTAGAGCACGTAGGGAATTTCTTCGCTACGCGGATGAACGGATTCGAATTCCTTGTAGGTTTCGGCGGCCGGGGCGTAGTCCTCGGTCAGGAAGTAGGCGTCGGCCAGGGCGATGGTGCCCATCGGGGTGTAAGGGCTGAAGGGGTAGCGGTCCTTGAGCTTGATAAAATATTTAATGGCCCCATAGTAGTCCTTTTCCGACATAGCCTGCCGCCCGGCTTCATAAAGTTCCTGGGCGGTATCTTCCGGGGGCGGAAGAAAATAATAGTCCATGAGCCCGGCACAACCGCCAAGAAACAGCAGCAGGCAGGTCAACGGCAGAAAGCGGCGCATCATCGCATTCATGGTACATTCCCAAATACGGCCCGGAGGGGTCCGGGCGCATTGCGCCGGACGCGACGCCCCCACGTGTCGGCGTCGCGTCCGGCGTTTTGATGCGCGTCCTCTTACCAGATGGGCCGAGGGCGCACAATGGAAAAAACCGAACCCGTCCGTCCGCCTTCGTCCGAAGCGGCGTCCGTCCGGGTCCGGCCGTCAGCCTTGCGAGAAGCGCGAACTGATGTAGGCGTAGGCGGCATGGGCGGCGTTGGCGCCATCGCCGACGGCCGTGGCCACCTGCCTGCAAGATTTGGATCGGATGTCGCCGGCGGCGAAAATGCCCTTGATATTGGTGCGCATTTCCGCGTCGGTCGAGATGAATCCCTTGTCGTCGCGGGCAAGCCCCTCGGGATAGAAGTCCCCCTGGGGCTCGAAGCCGACGAAGACGAACACGCCGTCAACCGGGATGACGTGGCAGTTGCCATCCTTGACGTTACGCACCTCGATGCCGGTCACGCTCTCCCCGCCCGTAATAGAGCACACGATGGTCGAGCGCAGGATTTCGATGACGGGGCTCACCGAGCAGCGATCCTGGTAGCATTTCTGCCCCCGGAAATCGTCGCGCCGGTGGATGAGGTAGAGTTTTTTGACCAGTCGGGACAGGTAAAGGGATTCCTCAAGGGCCGAATTGCCGCCGCCGATGACGGCCACGGTCTGGCCCCGGAAGAAGTTCCCGTCGCAAAGGGCGCAGTAGGACACGCCCTTGCCCGCGAATTCCTTTTCCCCGGGGATGCCCACCCGTTTGTAGCGGGCGCCGGTGCAAAGGACCACGGCCGTGGCCTCGATGGTCTCGTCGCCGACCGTCAAGCGGTGGACGCCGTCGACCGTCTCGATGGATCGGACCTCGTCGCCGACGCGGTCCACAGCGTAATGACCGAGATGGGCGGCCATGAGGTCGGCCAGCTTCCAGCCCTCGATGCCGTCCGGAAAGCCGGGATAATTCTCGATCAGATGCGTCATGAGCATCTGACCGCCCGGGGCCAGCTTCTCCACCATGGCCACGGATACGTCGGAGCGGGCCAGATACAGGGCGGCCGTCATGCCGGCCGGACCGCCCCCGATCACCACGGCGTCATAACGTTTCATGAACTACAGAGCCTTTTGGGTGAGCATTTCCTTGATGCTGCTTTTGGACACGGCGCCGGTGATCTGTTCGACCACTTCGCCACCCTTGAAAAGGATCAGGGTGGGAATGGCGCGGATGCCGTACTTGCTGGGGGTGCTCGGGTTTTCGTCCACGTTCATCTTGGCCACCTTGACCTGGCCGGTGTACTCGTTGGCCAGTTCGTCGATGACGGGACCCATGGCCCGGCACGGCCCGCACCACGGAGCCCAGAAATCCACCAGGACCGGCAGATCGCACTGCAGGGCTTCGGCCTCGAAATTCGCGTCGCTGAGTTGAATGGCCATGGTTGCATACTCCTTTTGTGGCTTGGCCGGCCGCCTGGCGGCCGGGTTTTCTCCGAATTGGGATGCGGCGGAGAGTGATCCGCCGCCTGACCGTTACGCAGTCTGCAACTTTGCAAATCTATTGCGGCCCGGGCCGCCTGTCAACCGATGGCCGCCCAAGGGGAGGCCCCTCCCGGTAATCCCAGGGCACCCGCCGGCCGCGTGGCACGGCGTCGCAATCGAGGCCATGGGTCAGGCCCGCCCGTCCGAGCAGGCAGCCCGTGGCCGCGATCATGGTGGCGTTGTCGGCGCAAAGCTCCGGCCGGGGGAGAAAAAGGGGCAACCCCCGGCGCGCCGCCAGCTCCGTGAGCATTCCCCGGATGCGGCTGTTGGCGGCCACGCCGCCGGCGGCCAGAAGCGCGCGTACCGGCCCCGTGTCCCGGGAGTCCAGCGCCCGCTCCATCTTGACGCGAAGCGTATCCGCGATAGCGAAATTGAGCGCGGCACAGACCCGGCGCAGGGGCATGGGCCAGGCGCTTGGGTCGATGGCCCCGCCCGGGGACGGCATCACGGGCAAACGCAACTCGCCGTGGGCGGCGACGTAGGTGGCCACCGCGGTTTTGAGGCCGCTGAAGCTGAAATCAAGATGGTGATTGTCGAGAAAGGGCCTTGGAAAAAGCGTGTGGTCGGCTTCGATGTCCCGGCCGAGGACATCAATATAGATCCCGCCAGGATACGGGAGATTCAGGGACTTGGCCGCCTTGTCGAAGGCCTCGCCGGCGGCGTCGTCGACGGTGCGCCCCAGAACCGCGATATCGAGAGCCGAACGCAGCAGCATGATCTGGGTGTGCCCGCCGGAAACGAGCAGCCCCAGGGCCGGATACGGCACCTCCCGGCCGATGGTCGCGGCCATGAGATGGGCATGGAGATGGTCCACGCCGATAAGCGGCTTGCCGGCCCCGAGGGCGAGTCCCTTGGCCGTGGCCAGGCCGATGAGCAGGCTGCCCAGAAGCCCCGGCCCCCGGGCCACGGCCACGGCGTCAACCTCGTCCAGGGTCAGGCCCGAATCGGCGAAAAGCGTGCGCAAAAGCGGCCCCATGCGGCGCAGATGCTCCCGCGAGGCCAACTCCGGCACCACACCGCCGAAAAGCGCGTGGACATCGATCTGGGAAGCGAGCTTTTCCGCGACGGGACGGCCGTCCTCGCAAAGGGCCACGGCCGTCTCGTCGCAGGAGGTCTCGAGGCCAAGACAAAGCATGGGCGTCTTACGACTGGCGCGCCTTGGCGTATATTTCCAACACCTTGGCCACGTCGTTTTTGCTGCCGATGAAAAGTGGCACCCGCTGGTGCAGTTCCTCAGGTTCGATGGACAGGATGTCGCGCACGCCGTCGCTGCCCAGGCCGCCAGCCTGCTCGCACACAAATGAAAGCGGCGAGGCCTCGCACAAAAGCCGCAGCTTGCCCTTGGGCTTTTTGGGATCGCGATGGTCGGCCGGATAGAGGAAAACGCCGCCGTAAAGCAGGTTGCGGTGAAAGTCGGCCACCAGCGACCCGATGTAGCGCCCGGCGTAGGGCTGGCCGCGCAGGTTGTCCGATCCCTTGAAGTAGCGGACGATCTCCTTGGTCGGTTCGTCCCAGTAGTCCCAGTAGGCCTCGTTGACCGAATAGACCCGGCCGGTTTCCGGAATCTTGATGTCGGGATGGGACAGCAGAAATTCGCCCACACTCGGGTCCAGGGTGAAGCCGTTGACGCCCCGGCCGGTGGTGTACACCATCATGGTGGAGGTGCCGTACAGGAAATAGCCGGCGGCCACCTGTTCGGAACCGCGCTGGAGCAGGTCGCACAGCTTGTCGCCGCCGCAGTCGCCCTTGGTGCGGTAGATGGAAAAAATGGTGCCCACGTTGACGTTGGCGTCGATGTTCGACGAGCCGTCGAGGGGGTCGAAGATGAGGAAGTAATCGCCCTTGGGAAACTGATCCGGAATGCGGACCAGGTCGGCATTTTCCTCGGAGGCGATGGCGCACAGCACGCCGGAACGTTCCATGCGGTGGATGAGCACCTTGTTGGCGTATTCGTCAAGCTTCTGGACCTGCTCACCCTGGACGTTGATCTCGCCCGTAAATCCCAAAACGTCGACCAGGCCGGCCTTGCGGACTTCCCGGGAAATGATCTTGGCCGCCAAAATGAGCTCGTTTAAAAGCCGGGTGAACCGGCCGGAGGCCATGGGGGATTCCTTCTGGTGCAAAAGCAGATGTTCGGTCACGGTAACTTGGGGCATGCTTTATTCCTCCCGCCGTCATGGTTTCCGTTGGGTACGAAACGGCTGACGGTGCGCGCGGTGTCGGTCTTTTTACAATGGCCGGGCGGTTCCCACAAGATTTTCCAGGGGTTGTCGCAAATAAAAAAGCCGGCGGCCCGGGCCGCCGGCCATGAGGACGTGTCGCGGCAGCCTCTAAGGATTGGCGGGGGGACTCGCCGGCACCCCCTGCGAAGCCCCGGGTTCGGGCGTTTGCGGCGCGGCTGTATCCGGAGTCGCGGCGTCGGGCGCATCGGTCTTGGGCGCGTCTTTCGCCTTGGCCGGTTCCGGTTTCGTGGCCCGCGCTTCCCGGGCGTCGGTGACGTAGATGAATTCAAGCTGGCCGACATAGCGGGCCTGCCAGAGATACTCCCCGCCGCCGGAGGTGATTTCCCCGTTGACCGAGCTCTTGAGTATCTCGTCCCATTTGAGCCCGGCAAGGGCTCCGCCCTGGCCGCCGCCGGCCCAGACCACACCTTCGGTGGACAGGATGGATAGCGCGTCGGGATGGGGCGAAAATTTGGCCAGATTGCGCGGATCGAAGCTTGCGACCACGAGGCCGGCCCACTCGTTGTTCTTGAAATACGGCGCGGCCACCATGACCACGGTGCCGAATTCGTCGGTTTTGACCTGGGCTCCCATCTTGCGGACCTTGTAGCGGTCGCCGAATTCCAACAGCCCGGCAAAATCGAGGGGCCGCATGGACACCGACGGGGCCTGAAACTGGACCGCGCCGGAGGCGTCAAGCACGGACACGGCCGAAATCCAGGAATGGTTGGTCAAAAACTGCTGGCACCATTCGTTTTCCGGGGGCGTGTCCTGGCTGCCCAGGGCGCGCAGCATGGCCATGAGACGCTCATCCACGGGCATCATGAGGGCGGCAAGGCGTTGCAGCCCCTTGTCGGTGATGCCCTGGGCGGAGAAATCGATGGTCGGGTCGGTATTGATGTACTCGCGGTACAGTTTCTTGGTGTCGCGCCACGAGGTCTTGATCGAGCCGCAACCGCTTAGAAAAAGAAGGCAACACAAGGCCGCAAGGGCCGCGCTTACAGTGCGTTTCAAGGCCATTTCCTCTTGAAGTTCCAGATTGTACGGGATCAGGCGGTCGCCGGAATCGTCTTACGGCGTCAGCTTTCGGCCCGGGCGTCCAGGCGTCCGGCCAGGGCCTCCAGGAAACTGACGAGCTTGGCCGCGCTTTTGGGCTTGCCGGCCGTGTCGTCGGCGACGTCAGCCACAGCCGGGGCATCGGACGTCGCTCCCCCCTTGCCGGGGGCAAGCGCGGCCATGCGGGCCTCGATATCCTGCCGCTCGGTTTCGGATGGGGCGCAGCGGAGCAACTCTTCGTAAATGCCAAGCGCCCCGGACGTGTCGCCCTGCTCGGCCAGCACGGCGGCCATGGTCTTGGTGCGCACGGCGGTGTCGCGGCCCTTGCCGGAACGCGCCTTGCCTTTGTCGCCGGTTTCCGCGGGCGGTTCCAGAATCTCGGCCAGTTCCATCACTTCCCTGGCGCCGCGCAGTTGCGGGGCCTCGCCGCCGGCCTCGGCGGGCGCCCGCGCAGCCGCCGGTGAGGCCGGCTCGGGTTCCTTGAGCGCTACGGCCTCCCGGGACGGCGCGACTGGCGCAGGCTCGGGCATCGCGGCCGGCGGCTCCGAAGCCGCGGCGTCGTCCGGGGTATGCCCGGGCGCCGCCCCAGGCGCGCTCCGGCGCAGACTTTTGAGCCCCCGCTCCATGACCTCGGACCAGGTAAGTGTCTGGTTTTGAAAATAGTTGGCCAGAAAAAGCATGGCCAACGACGGGTCCTTGGCCCGGGCGGCGGCTTCGCGGGACCACAGCAGCCAGACCGAGGGGTAGTTGGAGAGCATCTTGCCGACGTCGGCAAAGACCGCGTCCGCCTCCCCTTGCCGGTCAAGTCCGGTAAGCAGTTCGATCAGGAAAAATTTGGCCTCGAGATGATCGGGATGAAAGGTGATGCCCTTGGCGAGCACGGCCGCCGCTTCATCGGTTTGGCCCTGCTCGGCCAGCTTGCGGGCCAGGGGAAAGAAGATCTTGGAATTGGGTTCGATCTCCAGAACTTCCCGGTAAAAATCGATTTTATTGACCATCGGTCCTCTGCCCCTCCTGTTGCTCGGGTGCGGGGGAGTCTTTGGGAAATTGGTAGAGGATTTCGTTTCCCTTGAGGTAATTCATCTGGGATCGGGCCATCTTTTCGGTAAAGGCGCGATCCGTCTTGAGCCAGCGGATTTCCTGACTGAGGTCCAGGGAATGGTCGTTGATGGCTTCCAGGCGTTCCTTGAGTTGCTGATGGCGGGTCTTGAGTTCCAGATAGGCAAAAATACCGTTATCACTCCATATAAGATTATAGAGGAGAAAGATATTGAAGAAGATAAGGCCCGTCAGCAGGAACCGTCGCCAGATCATATCATTGCACGACGTACTTTTTTGAACGTTTGTACTCGTTTTGCTCCAAAGGTTCCTTGAGCTCCTTCAGGAAATTTTCCGTGGCCGCCTCGATGCGGGCCACGTCCTGCTCCTGTACCTCGATTTCCTCGACGTGGGAAAGGAACATCTTGAGGATGTTGAAGTCGCGCAGCAGATAGTGGCCGAACTGGAGGCGCTCCAGGTCCGGCTCGAGCTCCAGGATGGTATGCAGGCAGTTTTCGATGCGGGCCGACAGGTTCTCGTCGCGTCGATGCGCGCCGCGCGCCCCTCGACCGCCGGCCGGCCGCACGCGGATCCGGCGTCTGGCCAGCTTGGAAATGTTTTTGGCTTTCATAGCGTCGTACTTACTTTTTTCCGTCCAGGCGGGCCGTCGTCCTACCGGGGGGCGCCTTTGGCCCAGATCACTTTTTTCCCGAATCCATAAAAGTAATTGGCCCCGGATACAAGGGTCAATACCACGGCCAGATACAAAAGGATATTTCCAAGCGGCACGGGATTGAAGCCGAACCAGGGGTAATGCAGCACCAGCGGGCACAGCGCCAGCATCTGCAAAATGGTCTTGAGCTTGCCGAAACGGTCGGCCGCGATGACCACGCCATGGTCGATGGCCATGGCCCGAAGCCCGGTAACGGCGATTTCCCGGCCGATGATGATGACCGAAATCCAGGCTTCCACCCAGCCGAGCCGGGTCAGCATGATGAGCAGGGAGCTCACGAGCAGCTTGTCGGCCAGCGGATCGAGAAATTTGCCAAAGGTGGTCACGAGGTTGCGCTGTCTGGCCACCATCCCGTCCATGATGTCGGTCACCGAGGCGGCAATGAAAAAGAGCAAGGCCACGAGGCAGGTGATCCTTCCTGGGAAATACAGCAAAACCACCAGGATAGGCACGGCCGCGATTCGGGCGAGGGTCAGGTTGTTGGCGAGATTGAACATGGGGATTGGCCTTTGGTGTTAAAAAGGACGGCTCGCAGGCAAATAAAGCAATCATCGGCCGGCGTAAAGCCTCGGGCGGCATTCGGTCCGGCGGCGGCAGGCTCGCGCGACGCGACCGGGGCGTTTGCGGCGTGGAAAAATGCCGGCCCGGCCTGTCTCAAGTACAGGGCGACGCGGCGGCCTCGAGGCTCGAGTGGCAGGCGGCGGCAATGGATCGGGCCAGGGCGGCGAAGGCCCTCTTGGCCGGGCAGTCCTCTTCCAGGCGCACCACCGGCCGCCCCAGATCCCCGGCCACCACCGTGGCCGGATCGAGAGGCACGGCCCCGAGAAACTCCAGGCCATAGGCCCGGGCCAGGGTCTCGCCGCCGCCTTTTTTAAAGAGCTCGATTTCCTTGTGGCAATACGGGCACACGAGCCCGCTCATATTTTCCACCACGCCCAGAATGTTGGCGTTGGCGTACTGGAGAAAATTGACGGTCTTGCGCACGTCGTCCAGGGAGATTTCCTGGGGCGTGGTCACCAGCACGCACAGGGCGTCGCGCACGGTTTTGAGCACCGCCAGATGCTCGTCGCCGGTCCCGGGCGGGGAGTCGATGACCAGGTAGTCGAGTTCGCCCCAGTCGACGTCGGCGATGAACTGGCGAATGGCCGTGGTCTTCATGGGGCCGCGCCACAGCACCGCCTGATCCGGGTCCGTCAGCAGGGACTGCATGGAGACCACGAGCAGATTCTCGCCCAGGCGCTTGGGGGCGATGGCCGCCACGCCCCGGGCTTCCATGGCTCCGGAAATGCCCAGCATGCGGGTGACGTTGGGGCCGTGGAGGTCCACGTCCAAAATCCCCACCCTGGCTCCTTCGTCGGCCAGGGAGCAGGCCACGTTGACGGCCACCGAGCTCTTGCCCACCCCGCCCTTGCCGCTCATGACGAAAATCTTGTAGCGGATTCTGGCCAGGGTCTCGCCGATGCGCCCCTCGCGGGTGGCGTCCCGCCCCGGGGCTTCAGGCTTGCCGGAACAGGACCGGCAGGAACTTCCTTGCGCCATGCGCCTTCTCCCTTGCGGCTACCAGCCGTGGGCTCCGACCAGGTCCACGAACGTCACCTCACCGAGCCTTCGGGCCACGACCCGGCCGTTTTCCTTGCGCACCACATGCAACCGCTGGCTGCGTCTGGTCTCGCCCACGGGAATGACCATGCGGCCCGGATCGGCGAGCTGTTCGATGAGCGGCTCCGGCACCTTGGGGCCGCCGGCCGTGACCAGGATGCGGTCGAACGGGGCCGCATCGGGCCAGCCCAACGTGCCGTCGTCGAGCTTGAAGCACACCTTGAGGTAACGCAATCCCTCCAGACGCTTGCGGGCGGCCGCCTGGAGGGGACGCACCCGCTCCACGGTGAACACGTACGCGCCCATCTCCGCCAGGACCGCCGCCTGATACCCCGAGCCCGTGCCGATCTCCAGCACGCGGAGTCCGGGTTTCACCTCCAGCAGCTCCGTCATCCAGGCGACGACATAGGGCTGGGAGATGGTCTGGCCGTGGCCGAGCGGCAGGGGATGATCCTCGTAGGCCTGGGGGATGAGGGCCTCTTCCACGAACAAGTGCCGGGGCACCTTGCGCATGGCCCGCAGCACTTCGGGATCGGATACGCCCCGGGCCTCGATCTGGTCCCGGACCATGCGGTCCCGATTGCGCTTCAAATCGATTGTCGGCTCCGCCCCGTTCATCCTCCGCCCTCTGCCCGACCCGATGTCAGGCCATCCCGCGCGCCGGCGCGATCCTATTTGGAAAACAGAATTTCCGCCTCAAGTCAACGCGGACCGGCTTGACAGGGCAAGCCGGCAATGCCATCTCCGGCAGACAAGGAGGATTCCATGCTGCTCACCCGCGACCTCATGACCGAGGACCTCATTGCCCTGCGCGATACCGACAGCCTGCTTGCGGCCAAAACGACCATGGAAGATGCCCGCATCCGCCATCTTCCCATCATCGACGTCGCCGGTGCCTTCGTGGGGTTACTCACCCACCGCGACATACTGGCCGCCTCGGTGTCCCGGCTCGCCGAAATCGACCAGACCACCGAGGATGAAATATACGGCGGCATCCCCATTGCCGAGGTCATGCGCGCCGACGTGGCCATGGCCACGCCCGAGCTGCCCCTGCGCCAGGCGGCCGAGGTGCTCCTGACCCAGAAATACGGCTGTCTGCCGGTGGTCGAAAGCGGCAAGCTGGTCGGCATCATCACCGCCTCGGATTTCATCCGTCTAAGCCTCGACCTCATGGATGCCCTGGAAGCCAGTGAAAAATTCGATGGCGAGGGCCCCGAGGAAGCGTGCGACGCCGACGACCGGCAATAGGCGCTGCGACGGCCTCCGGCCGACCGGACGCATCCGCTTTGGGACAACGGTATTTTTGGAAAATCTGTTGACTTCCGACTTGTGAAATTTTACGCTTTTTACTTGAATTACGGCGGCGGGGCTCACGCCTGCGACGGCCGCCTGTGTATTCGCAGCGGCAAGATCCATTCACCGTTTGTTGGAGTTTTTAAGGAGGGAGTCGGATGCGTTCCAAGGTCATGTTTTCCATGTTGGTCCTTTTCGTGTTCACCCTGGCGCTGGCCTCGGCGGCCTATAGCGAGGGCGGCAAATTCAGCGCGATCGTCGATACCAAGTCCACTGTCTGCTATCCCCTGGAATTGACCTTCAAGCGCCCGGCCGGGGTGCTGAAGACCAGCTTTGCGCCCGTCACTTTTTCCCACGGCCAGCACGGCAATATTCCCTGCGTCACCTGCCACCACATGTGGGACGGCAAGGGCAAGATCGAAGGCTGCGCCACCGAGGGTTGCCACGACAACCTCAAGGAACGTCAGGACCCCATGTCCTACTTCCGCGCCTTCCACGACAAGAACGCCGCCAACAGCTGCCTCGGCTGCCACATGAAGACCAACATCGCCCGCAAGGAAAAGGGTGAAAAGCCCCTTTCCGTGTCCCCCTGTTCCAACAACGGCTGCCACCACGTCGCCCAGAAGTAACGCAGGGTTCACAAGGCTCCGCCGACAAAGCCCCCGCTTTTGCGGGGGTTTTTTTTATGGGCGATGCGACATCCGGCCCGAGCGAATCGCGCTTTGGCGCCGCCCCCGCCTTGTTGCCAGTTCGCCCCCTTTTTCGTAGGGAAATCATGCGGGGAAGCCGATTGGCGGTCATCCCGAAAAAACGGGAGATGCGATCATGGGAGAGGACTTCACCAGGCAGGGCGTTTTCAGCTGGAACGAACTGATGACCACCGATGTGGAAGGGGCCAAGGCCTTTTACGCCAAGCTGCTCGGCTGGACCACCGAGGACAAGCCCATGCCGGAAATGGGCATGACCTACACCATCGTCAAGGCCGGAGACGCGGCGGTCGGCGGCATCATGCCCATACCGCCCGAAGCGGCGAAAATGCCGCCGGTGTGGGGCTCATACGTTTCCGTGGACGACGTGGACACGGCGGCGAAAAAAACCGTGGAGCTTGGCGGCACCGTCTACAAGGAGCCGACCGACATCCCAGGCATCGGGCGCTTTTGCGTGATCGGCGACCCCCAGGGCGCTTTTCTGTCGCTGATCACATTCAAAATGGACCCTATGTAGGCGGGCACGACGAAACGGAGCGCCGCGGCATTGCGGACGGACCGGATTCTCTCGGTGAAAAACGCGCTGCTGACGCCCTGACGACTCCGGGTTTACCCGCGGTTGCTCCTTTTTGTCTTGGCCCTTGCCGTCGGGGCGGCGCTTGTGTGCGGTTCCGGGGCGGGCGCTTTTGGCCGAACGTTGTCCGGCGCTTCTCTGCTTCAAACCCCGGTTCGGCTTGGCGTTGCTCGGGCTCTATTCCCTGGCCAGGCCTTTTGAGCGGCCGCATATGATTTTTTTCTTAACCCCCGTGGTACGGTGACGGTGCGCGTTCTTTTCCGACAAATAGGATAGAAAATTGAAAAGAGTTCTCTCTATGTTGTAAAATATTTTATTTCGTATTACGCATCTTCCATGCCGTCTTCCTGCATGGCCCCCACGACGTCCCTTGCCGGCGGGCACCTGGCCCGCCAGAAAGCCAAGCAGGCCAAGGCACTCGTCCTGTGCGCCGCCCTTGTCGCCCTTGCCCTTTATGCCCTGGCCGCCGGCAGCTACGACCTCGGCCTGTCCGACATCCTGGCCGTTCTGGCCGGCAACCGGCAGGGACCGGGCGCGGTGGTGGTCACGGGCATCCGGCTGCCGCGCATCCTGGCCGCCATCGCCGGCGGCTTCGGCCTGGCCGTTTCAGGCGTTTTGACCCAAAGCCTGCTGTCCAACCCGCTGGCCTCGCCCTTTACCCTCGGCATCAGCCACGGCGCGGCCTTTGGCGCGGCCTGCGGCATCGTGTTCCTGGGGGCCGGGGCGTTTTCCGGCAACGCCCTGGCCACGTCGAGCGCCGAATTCGCCCGGATCGGCGGCGTCTTCACCATGTCCCTGTGCGCCTTTGCCGGGGCCGTGGGCACCACGGCGCTGGTGACCGGGCTGGCCCTGGTCAAGCGACTCGGTCCCCAGGCGATCATCCTTTGCGGCGTGGCGCTCTCCTCGCTTTTTACCGCCGGCACCATCCTCATCCAGTTCTACGCCGACGAACTCCAGCTCGCGGCCATCGTCTTCTGGAGCTTCGGGGACGTATCCCGGGCCAGGGGCGCGCAAATTATCGTCATGGGCCTTGCCGCCGCCGTCACCGGCGGGTTTTGCCTCTACGCCCGCCAGGACTTAAACGCCCTGCTGGCCGGCGACGACGTGGCCAAAAGCGTGGGCGTCAACACCAAGCTCCTGCGCCTTGTCGGCATGGGGCTGGCGGCGCTTTGTTCCGGGGTGGTGGTGGCCGTATGCGGCGTGATCGCCTTTCTGGGCCTGCTCGCCCCGCACATCGCCAGACGCTTCGTGGGCTGTGATCATGGCCCGCTCGCCATCCATGCCGGGCTGTGGGGTGCGCTCCTTTTGCTCGGAGCCGATACCGCCGGCCGGCTGCTGGCGGGAACGGGCGCATTGCCCGTGGGCGTGCTCACATCCTTTATGGGTGCGCCGCTGTTTCTTTTTCTCTTGCTGCGGGGAGGAAGCCGGACATGATGCTCACGGCGCATGACTTGTCGTTTGCCTACAACGGTGCGGCGGTACTCGACGGCGTGAGCTTGCAGCTTGCGCCCGGGCGCGTCACCGCCATTCTCGGCGTCAACGGCGCGGGCAAATCCACCCTGCTCAAGTGCCTGGGCGGCCTGATCCGGCCCCACCGGGGCACGGTGTGCCTCGGCGAGGCGGAACTGCCTCGTTTGTCCCGGCGCGAGGCGGCCCGGCGCATCGCCTACGTGCCCCAGTCCCAGCAGGCCGAAGGCATGACCGTGTTCGAGGCCGTGCTGCTCGGCCGACGGCCCCACATGGGGCTTCGCCCGTCGCGGCGGGACATGGGCATCGTGGAAGGCGTGCTCACAAGGCTCGGCCTTTCCGCCCTGGCCTTTCGTCGCCTCGACGCGCTCTCCGGCGGCGAAATACAAAAAACCGCCATCGCCCGGGCCCTGGTCCAGGAGCCGGACGTGCTGCTTTTGGACGAACCCACGGCCAGCCTGGACCTCAAAAACATGTTGGAAGTCTTTGCCATCGTCCGGCAGGCCGTGGCCGGCCAGGGCGTCGCCGCCGCCGCCGTGCTCCACGACCTGTCTCAGGCCATGCGTTTTGCCGACGATTTCGTGCTGCTTTCCAGGGGCGCGGTCCTGGCCCGGGTTGACGCCAAGGAACTGACGCCCGAGATCGTGCGCGCGGTCTACGGCGTGGAGGTGGCCTTCGGCGAGGTGGGCGGCCATCCCGTGGCCGCGCCCCTGGGCGTTGCCGACGCCGCCTAACCCTTGCCCCCAAAGGAAACCGCCATGCCGCATCCGTTTCGCGTTTTTTTCCTGTGTTGCGCCTTTGTCCTCATGACCGCCACAGCTCCGGCCGCGACGGGCACGCAAGCCCTGACGCGGCAGGTGACCGACGCCGCCGGACGCCAGGTCACGGTGCCGGAAAATCCCCGACGCATCATCTGCCTCGGACCGGGCAGTCTGCGGCTCATCGCCTATCTCGAGGCCACAGACCGGGTGGTCGGCGTCGAGCGCTTCGAAAAGGACAGACGTACCGGTCGCCCCTACAGCCTGGCCCATCCGGAGCTCATAAAGCTCCCTATCATCGGTCCGGGCGGCCCCAAAAGCATCAACCAGGAGCCTGACCTGGAAGCCGTGCTCGGCGTCGCGCCGCAAATCATTTTCGCAACCGCCATGGACGCGGCCGTGGCCGAGGCCATGCAGGCCAAACTGCGCATTCCCGTGGTGGTTTTGAGCTATGGCCAGTTCGCCCGCTACGATCCCAAGGTCCTGGACAGTCTGGCCCTGGCCGGAGACATTCTCGGCTGCCCGGACCGCGCGGCGGCGGTGGCGGATTTCATGAAAAAGGCCGAGGCCGACGTGCGGGCCCGGGCGCAAAAGGGACTGGCCGCGCCGGGCTACGTCAAGCCCTCGGTCTACGTCGGCGGCACCGGCCTTCGCGGTACCCACGGACTCACCAGCACCGACAACCCGTATGCCCCCCTGGAGTGGCTTTCGGCCGACAATCTGGCCGGTCGCGTCACGAAAGACGGCCATGCCTTCATCGACAAGGAACAACTCCTGGCCTTCAACCCGGATGTGCTTTTCGTCGACGCCGCCGGACTGACGCTGGTGGCCGACGAATACAGCCAACAGCCCGAATTCGTCGGGTCCCTGCGCGCGGTGAAGGATGGGAAGGTCTTTGTGCTCTATCCCTTCGTCATGTACCTGACCAATCTGGACACCATCGTGGCCGATGCCTATGCGGCCGGGAAAATCCTCTATCCGCAAACCTTCGCCGATATCGATCCAGCGGCCAAGGCCGACGAAATCTACCGGTTTCTGCTGGGCAAGCCCGTTTATGCGCAAATGGCCCGCGATTTCGGGCCGCTTGGCCAAAAGCCGGCATTTTTCAAAAATACCCAGCCGTAAAGTGGGGACAGACATGGAAACGGAAAAAATAAGAGACGATGTGGCGGCCTTGACGACCCGGGCGGTGAATTACCACGGGCATATGTGTCCGGGGCTGGCCATCGGCATCCAGGCGGCACGCATTGGCCTCGCCGTATGCGGCCATGACGGCGACGAGGACGTGGTGGCCGTGGTCGAAACGGACATGTGCGCCGTGGACGCCATCCAGGCGCTTATGGGCTGCACCTACGGCAAGGGCAACCTGATACACCGCGACTACGGCAAAAACGCCTTCACCTTCCACCGCCGTCGCGACGGCGCGGCCGTGCGTTTGCTTGCCCGGCCGGACCTGCACAAGCTGGTGGACCCGGAGTTCGCGGCCGTGCGCGAGACCCTCAACACCGACCCCCAAAATGCCGAGGCCAAGGCCGAACTGCCGGCGCTCGCCATCCGGTGCGCCAAACGGATTCTCGAAAGCGATCCCGAAACCTTTTTCACGCGCACCGAGCCGGCCCGGGTGGCCCCCAGACGGGCGGCCATCCTGTCGAGCCTCGTCTGCGAGGCCTGCGGCGAATCCGTGATGGAGTCGCGCTCCCGGCGTTTCGCCGGCAAGACCCTGTGCATTCCCTGCTTTATGGCCGTGGAGCAAAAAATCTGACCCTCAAAGTATCCCCCAACAGCCAGATATTTCTATTAAAAGTCTTTTGAAGGGGGCCTGGGGGAAACTTTTCTACAGAAAAGTTTCCCCCGGCTTCTTCCCTCCCTACTCGATGCAAATGATGTCGTACCTGTCGCCGGTCAGGCATTTGCCGCCCTGTTCGGTCACCTCGAAGGTGTTCTCCACCCCCACCATGCCGACGTCGGGGATGCCGAACTTGGGTTCAAGGGCCAGGGTCATGCCCGCTTCGAGAGGCTCGTCGAAGCCCTTGGCGATAACAGGCCAAGCGTCGATAGCAAGTCCTATGCCGTGGCCCAGGAAGCGCACCTTGTTTTCGCCAAGGCCCATGAATCCCTCGTCCATGCCGGCCTGCGCGACGATGGACAGGGAAAGGGCGTAGAGCTCGCTCGGCTTCGCGCCGGGCTTAAGCGCCGCGGCCACGGTCTGCTGCACCCGCATGCACAGGTCGTGGCCGCGCCGGACGCTGTTCGGAATATCGGCCGCCTTGCCGGCGAAATAGACCTGCGTCTTGTCCGTGACATAGCCTTCGATGGTAAAACCGTTGTCGATGGTGAGCACGCCGCCCTTTTTCCAGATCGCGCCGGCGTAGCCGGAAAAAGGCAGGGCCGGATGCTCGCCGCGCAGTCCCACCGGGCCGTTGAAGACGCTCGGGTAGTTGCCGCTGTCCCCGGCCGCGATATGGCCGAGAAAGATTTCGTCGCCGTTTGTCATGCGAAGCTGCCCTTGGTGCCCGAGATCGAAAAAGACGTCCCAGCACTTGCAGGCGATCTCACGCTCGCTCATGCCGGGCCGCATCACGGCCGGCAGGCGGTCCATGAGCCCTTCGGCGTGGCGCGCGCCGCACAGGCGGATTTTCGTAAGTTCCCAGGCCGATTTCTGCGCCTGGGCCATGGCCAGGGCCGCGTCGCCGGGTACGAAACTGACGCCGGGCAGCCGCGAGGATAAAAGCCCGGCCAGATTCCAGGACAGCCCCGACTGCTCGGCGGCGCAAAGGGGCGTTATGGGGCTGCCGGCCTTTTCGCAAAGCGGCATGAGGTCGCCGTAGGAGCGGAAGGCGACGATCGTTTCCAGCGGGCTTTCGAGCAGCGCCCGCTCCCGGCCTTTGCGGCAGGCCAAAACCGGCTTGCCGGCGACCGGCAGCCACAGCACGCCATTGGCCCAGGTTCCGGTCAGATAGTAGATGGCGAGCCTCGAAAAAACGAGCAGCCCCCCGGCCTCGGGCGCGACCTTGGCCAAAGCGGCCCGGCACTTGGCCAGGCGGGCGGTCATTTCCTCTTCGGGCAAACGTTCCAGGGCTTCAAACATCACGACTTCCTTTGTGTTTTCTTTTACGACCCGACACGGTATAGCGGCGCTCCGGCGCGACGCACGAATGCGACCGATTGTCGGTCGAAGCGATACAGCGCCGCACAACCTTCCTCCGGATATGGTGCATGGCCAACGACAGACCGCCCTGGCGAGCCGTTCTCGCCCTCACGGCAGGCACGCTCTTGTGGGGCGGCTCGTTTATCGCCATGAAAATCGCCATGCGCGGGTATGCGCCCTTGCTGGTGGTCTTTTGCCGCATGGCCCTGGCCTCGCTGGTCTTCGGGCTCATCTGGCGGCGCATGGGCGGATTCAGGGCGGCCAAGGGCGACTGGCCGGGGATTCTTTTCATGGCCCTTTGCGAACCGTGCCTGTATTTCGTGTTCGAGGCCAAGGCGCTCACGCTCACCCAGGTCTCGCAAGCGGCCATGGTCACGGCCATGCTGCCGCTGTTGACCGCCGTGGCCGCCACGCTGTTCCTTAAAGAAAAGCTTGAGAAAAAAGCGGGTATCGGACTGCTTCTGGCGGTGGGCGGGGTGGTGCTCATGAGCGCGTCTGGCGGGGCGACCGGGGACGCGCCCCGGCCCGTGCTCGGCAATTTTCTGGAATTTATCGCCATGTGCTGCGCTGTGGGCTACATCGTCACGGCCAGGCGTTTGGCCGCCCGGCACAGACCGCTCTACCTTACGGCCATGCAGGCCTTTACCGGAATGGTCTTTTTCGCGCCCGTACTTCTTTTTACGCCCTTTCCCGAACACATCGAGCTCGGGCCGACCCTGGCCGTGGTCTTTCTCGGCCTTGGCGTCACCTTCGTGGCCTACGGGCTCTACAACTACGGCGTGAGTCTGGTCCCGGCCAACAAGGCGGCGGCGTTTCTCAACCTCATTCCGGTCTTCGCCTGCCTGTTGTCCTACTTCATGCTGGATGAGACGCTCACCCCGGCCCAGTGGGCCGGCGGGGGACTGGCCCTTGGCGGCGTGGCCTTAAGCACCCGTTCCGGCCGGGACAATCAATCCTCGCGCCGGGAATAGTCCATGTTGCGCCGCACGGGGGTGAATCCGGCCCGGACGGCCAGCCGGCGAAGCTCCTCTTCCTCCATGCGGAAATGCACCCCGGCCGCGGCCACCACGTTTTCCTCGATCATGGTCGAGCCGAGGTCGTTGGCGCCGAAAAAAAGCGCCATCTGGCCGACCATGGGGCCCTGGGTCACCCAGGAGGCCTGGACGTTGGGCACGTTGTCGAGAAAAAGGCGGGAAAGAGCCAGCCAGCGCAGATATTCCCAGGACGAGGCTTCGGGCACGGTGAGCCCGGTGTTGCCGGGCTGAAAGGTCCAGGGGATAAAGGCCGTGAACCCGCCGGTTTCGTCCTGCAGGTCGCGGATGCGCGACAGGTGCTCCAGGCGGTGGTCGATGGTCTCGCCAAGGCCGATGACCATGGTGGCCGTGGTGCGAAGGCCCAAGGCGTGGGCCTGGCGCATGACCTCGATCCAGTCGTCGGCCGGGCACTTGTTGGGCGAGACGCTGCCCCGGATGGGATCGGACAGAATTTCCGCCCCGCCGCCGGGCAGCGAGGCCAGCCCGGCGGCCTTGAGTTCGGTCAACACCTCGGCTATGGAGAGCCCTTCCATTTTGGCCAGGAAGGCAATCTCCGGCGGCGAGAAGCCGTGCACGGCCACTTCGGGGAAGCGGTCGCGCAAGAAGGCCAGCATGCCGGTGTAAAAATCCAGATGCAGGTCCGGGTGCATGCCGCCCTGCAGCAGGATCTGCCAGCCGCCGAGAGCCACGGTCTCGCCCACTTTGGCCGCAAGCTCCTCCCGCGAAAGGACATAGCCCTCCGCGTGTCCGGGCGGGCGGAAAAAGGCGCAAAACCGGCAGCCGCAGGCGCAAATGTTGGTATAATTGATGTTGCGGTCGACAATGTAGGTGACGACCGGCTCGGGATGGAGGGCCAGCCTCGCGGTGTGGGCCATTTTGCCGATAGCGAAAACGTCGGCGTCCTCCCACAAGGCCCGGGCCTGGGCAGTGCTTATACGATCGATGGCGGAAACGGACATGCGCGCGAAACCTCCGGGCATGGATGCCGCCAAGCGGATACACCTTTTTCCGGCAAACGAAAACCTCTCGGAGGCAGGCAGTGCTGTACGCCGATGCGACGCTCAAGGAACTTCTCGCCCCGGGCGCGACCATCGCCCTTCTCGGGGCCAAGGACCGTCCCGACACCGAAGTGGACATGGTCGGGCGCTATCTGCTCGAGGCGGGCTTTACCGTCATTCCGGTGCATCCGGCCAGGAGTGTGGTCTGGGGGTTGCCCGCCCGCAAGACCCTGGCCGAGATCGATGTCCCGGTGGATATCGTCAACCTGTTTCGGGCGGCGCAACATTGTCCGGCCCATGCCGCCGAAACGCTGGCCCTGCCACATAGGCCGCGCTGCTTTTGGATGCAGTCCGGCATCGCCAGTCCCGAGGCCCGGACGCTTTTGCAGCCAAGCGGCATGGTCATGGTGGAAGATCGTTGCATCATGGTTGAACACCGACGTCTTTGGGGGTAGGTAGTCGCAATGCCGCAAGTCGCCGCTTTTATCTGCCGCCGTTGCGGCCATTGTTGCCAGGGAGTGGGCGGCATCATGCTGGCCCAAAGTGACATCACGCGCCTTGCCGCGCATCTGGAACTCGCACCGGAGGCGATGCTGGCGCGGTTCGCCGAGCATGTCGGCGGCAAGGACCGTCTGGCCACGGGCACGAACGGCTACTGCATCTTTTACGATGAAGGGTGCTCGGTGCATCCGGCCCGTCCCGACGTATGCCGGGCCTGGCCGTATTTCCGGGGCAACATCATCGACGCGGGCAGCCACGCCATGGCCGCCGAGGATTGCCCGGGCATAAACCCCGAAGTGGACCACGCGGAATTCGCCCGCCAGGGCATGGAATACCTGCGCCGCCATGGACTGGCCCGGACTCAGGGTGTGGGAGCACCCGAGGCCCTGGCCGTCATGCCGCCACAGCCAGCCGAGGAGACGGAGCATGGCCCCTGCGGATGCGATGCGTCTTGACGAAGCGCGCGCCCTGCTTGGCGTTTCGGGAGCGGACGAGCTCGAAGCCATCAAATCCGCGTACCGCAAGCTGGCCTTTTCCCTCCATCCCGACCTGCATCCCGACGACCCCGGCGCCAAGCGCAAATTCCAGCGTTTAAACGAAGCCTATCTGCTGCTGCGGCATTTCCATGCCAACCGCGACCGTGATCCCGGCCCCCAGGCCGGCTCCGGACCCAAGCCCGGACAAAAGACCACGACGAGAGCCGGCGCCGGCCCGCGCCCCGACCCGACAGCCGGGCAGGCCCACCGCCAGCGCCAGGCCAAGGCCGCCTATACCCAGGCGTCCAAGCAAAACGCCGACGCCGGGTTCTATTTCCGCCGCGAGGAAGTGCTTCAGGATCTGCTCAAGGACCCGTTCGCCCGGCAGGTGTTCCAGGACATCTACCAGCAGGTGCGCAACAAGTCGGCCGCCGGCAGCGGCCCGGTCACGGCCAAGGGACCGCGCAAGGTCTCCTTCCACTGGGGAGACAAGGCGCTATCCCTCGATATTACCAAAGGCTTTTGGGGATCCCTCAAGGGATACTTCCAAAAACAGCTCGACGACGAACAGACCGTGCATCTGCCGACGACAAGCCTTTTCCCAGGTACCCGCATCCGGGTGGGCATCCGCCATGGCCTCGGCAACAGCAAACCCACCATGGTGGAAGTTACCCTGCCCCCGGACTTCGTGGTCGGCCGCCCCATACGCCTCAAGGGCATGGGCCGGCGCATCGGCCCCATGCGCGGCGACCTGTACCTGCGGCTGCTGGCCAAGTAGAAAGAGGAAGAGGCGTTGGAAGCCTCCGGCGGCCAGGGGGAAACTTTTTGAAAAAAGTTTCCCCCTGGACCCCCTTCAAAAACTTTCGACGGGGGCGCGTG
>NZ_JBLODY010000038.1:0-38835 GCF_047785625.1 Solidesulfovibrio sp. C21 | reverse complement strand
GGGTGGGGGTCCGGGGGAGGGAACCCCTTTTTGCAAAAAGGGGTTCCCTCCCCCGGTTCCACCTCTTCTTCCTCTCCTCCCCAAGGAGCCACAATGCGGCAGTGTTGGTGCGGAACGGGCGGGCTGGAGCCTTATAGCGACGGGTACATGTTGTGTCCGGCCTGTGGCACGTTGGTGTCTCGGGAGGATCGCGAGGAAGGCTATGGCCGCGACTATTGGTTCGGGCACCAGGAATCCGATCTGGGCCAGCCGACCATCGAGACCCGGGCGCGGCTGGATTTGCCCGAGCGGTGCGTCTATTGGCTGCGGCGGTTCTTGAGAGCCTGTCTGCCGCCCGGCGACGTGCTGGAACTGGGCTGTGCCCATGGCGGTTTTACGGCGCTGTTGGGGAAAGCCGGATTTCGGGCGCGCGGCCTGGAGCTGGACGCCACCATTGCCGGGATTGCCGGCGGGCTTTTCGGCGTGACGGTGCTGTCCGGTCCGCTGGAGGAGCAGGAGATCGCGCCGGGGAGCCTTTGCGCCGTGGTGCTCATGGACGTGCTGGAGCATCTGCCCGATCCGGTGGAGATGTTGCGCCGGGTGGGCACGCTTCTGGCTCCGGGCGGCGTGGTGTTCGTGCAGACGCCCCGGTTCCCGGCCGGCATGGCCCATGAACGACTTTTGACCGAGGGCAATCCGTTTTCGCGTATGTTGCTGCCGGCGGAGCATCTGTATCTGTACAGCGAAAAGGCCGTACGCGAGCTTTTTACTTTTGCCGGGCTGGATCATTTTCGTTTCGAGACGCCGCTTTTCCCCTACGACATGCTGTTCGTGGCCGGACGGCAGGAGATTGCCGAGCATGGCCGGGAGGTCGTGGAGAAGGCCCTTTGCGCCACGCCGGATGGCCGTTTGATCCAGGCCATGCTGGACCTCTTCGGCCGGGCCAAGGCGGCCGAAGAGCACGCGGCGGAACTGTGCGGGGCCGAGGCGGCGAGCCTTGGCGGCCTGGAAGGCGTGATCCGCGAGACGGCCTCGGGCTGGACGGCCCAGGGACGGCTGCCGCGCCTTGTCAACGAGGTGCTTTTGCGCTGGGGCCGGGCGGCCTGGGCGTTCAATAAGGCCGTCAAGTACGTGCTGGCCGCGCCCGGGCTGCGCCGGGAACTTCCGGTGCGGGACACGGCCGGGGACATCCTGGTGGCCGTGGACCTGACGCCGGTGCTCCCTGGCGGGGACAACGGCGGGGCCAAGCTTATGACCATCCTGCTGCTCCATGCCCTGCGCGACATGCGACCGCACTGGCGATTCGTCTGCATTGTCTCGGACGCGGCGTATGACGAGTTGTCGCACCTGGACGCGGCCAACATGGAGCGCGTCAAGGTGGGCGCGGTCGGGGCGGGCAAGGCGATTTCCTACTGGCAAGGCAAAAAGGTGGACCTGCTTTTTTGTCCCTTCACCATGCCCTATTTCCACCATCCCGACGTGCCGGCCGTTTCGGTCATCTATGATCTGCAATACGCCTATTATCCGCAGTTTTTCAGCCCTGACGAGGAAGCCTGCCGGGAGCGGACGTTTCTGACCGCCGCCCGGTGCTGCGAACGGCTGGTGTGCATTTCCGAATTCGCCCGCCGCACCGTACTCGAACAGGGCAACGTGCCGGACGGCCGCACGGCCACGGTGCATATCTCCCTGCCCAGGCGGCTTACGCGCACCGATGCGGCGGCTGTCGCGGCCATACGGGAACGGCTGGGGCTCGAGGGGGACGACTATCTGCTCTATCCGGCCAATTTCTGGCCGCATAAAAACCACCGCATGCTCTTGACCGCCTTCGGCATGCTGGCCGCCGGGCGTCCGGAGCCGTTGCGTCTGGTCCTGACCGGCGCGGACACGGGCCTGCGCCAGGAGCTGGGACAGGCCGTGGCCGCCCTTGGCCTGGAGGGGCGGGCGGTCTTTGCCGGCTACGTTTCCGACGCGGACCTCTCGGCGCTTCTGACCGGGGCCCGGGCGCTGGTCTTTCCCTCGCTTTTCGAGGGCTTCGGCATGCCGCTGGTCGAGGCCATGGCTGTCGGCACGCCCATCGTCTGTTCCGACGTGACCAGTCTGCCCGAGGTCGGCGGCGACGCGGCGCTTTATTTCGACCCCCGGCGACCCGACGCCATCGTGGCGGCGCTGACCCGCCTGTTGGACGAGCCCGGATTGGCCGAGGAGCTTGTGCGCAAGGGCCGGGAGCGCCTGGGCGTTTTCGGCGGCCCGGAAGATATGGCCCGCAAGTATCTGGCCGTCTTCGAGGATGTGCTGGCCCGACCCGTGTCCCAGAGCACGGCCGTGCGCGGGCTCTATGGCGACGGTTGGTGCGGCTCGCGGCTGTTCGTGGCCTGCGGCCCGGCGGCCCATCGCCAATGGCTGCGGGCACGCTTCGATCTGCCGGCCGGCGCGCCGTCGGGACAGGTGCGCATCGTGACCATGGTCAACGGCAAGCCCTACGGCCGGCCGGTGACGCTTGCTTCGGGTAAATCGGCTGCCATTGATCCGGACGTGCCGCCCCATGGCGGATACGTGGAATTTCTCTTCGAGGGCGCGCGGCGTGGCGATGCGGTCGGTCCCGGGGCGGACCGGCGCAAGCTCTCCGTGCGCTGCCTGGAGTTGCGCCTGACCGACGGGGCCCGGGACGTGGACCTGCGCTATGGCGATGAGGGCAGGGCATGTTAAGCGTCAGCGCCATCACGCCGTCCTACAATCAGGGGCGCTTCATCGGCCGTACCATCGAGAGCGTGCTGTCCCAGCAGGGCGCGTGCGACCTGGAATACGTGGTCATGGACGGCGGCAGCACGGACGAGACGGTCTCGATTCTTGACAGCTACGGCGGCCGGCTGCGCTACCGTTCCGAGCGCGACAAGGGCCAGCCCGACGCCGTCAACAAAGGCATTGCCGCGACCACGGGCGAGGTCATTGCCTGGCTCAATTCCGACGACGTCTATTATCCCGGAACCCTTCAAGCTGTGCTTGAGGTTTTTGAGACCCGACCGGACGTGGATGTGGTCTACGGCGACGGCGACCATATCGATGTGGACGACGCTGTCATCGAGCCCTATCCGGCCGAGCCGTTCCGTCTGGAGCGGCTCAAAGATCGCTGCATCCTCTGCCAGCCGGCCGCGTTTTTTCGGCGGCGGGTGGTGGAGCGCTTCGGGGCGCTCGATCTGCGCTGGCAGTATACCCTGGATTACGAATTCTGGCTGCGGCTGGCCAAGGGCGGGGCGGTCTTCGCCTATTTGCCGCGAAAGCTGGCCGGTTCGCGCTTTTATCCCCAGACCAAAACCTCGGGCGCGAAGCTCAAGGTGCACGCCGAGATCAACGACATGATGGCCGCCACCTTCGGCCGGGTGCCGGACCGCTGGCTGTGCAACTACGCCCATGCCCTGGTCCGGGAGAAGTGGAAGCTTGCCGAAAAGGGCATGGCCTTCACTCCGGCCGTGGCCCTGGCCTCCCTTGGCGCGTCCGCGCGCTGGAACCGGAGCGTTTCGGGAGCGCTTGCCCGCACCACCCTGTCGTGGCTCACGCGCGGGCTCGTTCGTCCCGGCGGGACGCTATGAAAATCGGCTTCGACGTGTCCCAGACCGGCGCGGGTAAGGCGGGCTGCGGCTATTTCGCCGCCGGCCTGCTTTCCGCCCTGGCCGCCATCGACCGGGACAACGACTACGTGCTTTATCCGGCTTTCGGGGATTTTTGGTGGGAGCCCCGGCCCAAGGCCTGCCTGCGTCCGGCCGGAAGCTGTTTTCGCCTGGGGCCGACCTTTCGCCGTTTCTGGAATCAGAAGCGCTTTTTCCGCCAGCCGCCGGCCGATTTCGAGGCCAGGCTCGGCGGTCCGGACATTGTCCACGCCAACAATTTTTTCTGTCCCACGGGGCTTGCCCGCGCCCGGCTCGTCTACACGCTCTATGACCTGTCGTTTCTGGACAATCCGGCCTGGACCACCGAGGGCAACCGCACCGGCTGTTTCGACGGCGTGTTCCGGGCCGCGACCACGGCGGATTACGTGGTGTCCATCTCCGAATATTCCCTCGACCACTTCTTGAGGATTTTTCCGCAGTATCCGCGATCCCGGACGGTTGTCGCGCCCCTGGCCAGCCGCTTTTCGACCGCTTCGCCGCAGGCCAGGCCGCGCATCGCCGACGCTCTCACGCCCGGGGGCTATTGGCTTTGCGTGGGCACCATCGAACCGCGCAAGAACCATGAGCGGCTCTTTGCCGCCTACGCCGCCTGGCGCGGGGAAACGGGCGGGGACATGCCGCTGGTCCTGGCCGGGGGCAAGGGCTGGCTCATGGACGACGTGGCCCGCACGGTGGGGGAGCTCGGCATCGCCGACCACCTCGTTTTCACGGGCTATGTGTCCGACGCCGAGTTGGCCTGGCTCTACGCCAACTGCCACGCCTTTCTCTATCCCTCGCTTTTCGAGGGCTTCGGCCTGCCGGTGCTGGAGGCCATGAGCCTTGGCGCGGCGGTTGTCTGTTCCGACGCCACGTCCTTGCCCGAGGTGGCGGGGGAGGCGGCCCTCATGGTCGACCCGCTGGATGTGGCGGGACTGGCCCGGGCCATGGCGAAGCTCGCGGACGATGCCGCCTTGCGGGAAGCGCTGCGGCAAAAATCCTTGGCCCGGGCCAAGCTTTTTTCCTGGGAGCGTACGGCGCAGGTTGTGCGCGACGCTTACGCCGCCTGTGCCACGTTGCCGCGGCTGGGCGCCTGACCGTATACGGCCAGAAACAGCATTTTCTTCATCCGTTCGTTTTTTCAAGAGTTTTGAGCAAATGCAACTATTTTGCATTTGAGGACCGATGACGCTTGACTTTGCCATGCAACTCTGTTGCATCTGCTTCTGCCCTGCCCGCGCAGGGAAAAGGAGCTTTCATGAAACGCATCATGTTGTTGCTGGCGGGACTGCTTTTCGCGACCGCCGTGCCGGCCCAGGCTAAAATGCTGGTCGCCGTCAGCATCGCGCCCCAGGCTTATTTCCTCAAACAGATCGCCGGCGAACGGGCCGACGCCCTGGTCATGGTCCCGGCCGGGACCGACGCCCACACCTATGAGCCCAAACCCCGGCAACTGGCCGAACTCGGCAAGGCGGCCGCCTATTTCGGCATCGGCATGGATTTCGAGAACGCCTGGCTGCCCCGGTTCAAGGCCGCCAGCCCGAAGATGGCCATCGTGCATACCGACGCGGGCATCGAAAAAATGCCCATGGTCGCCCATGACCACGAGCACGAAGGCGAGGAACATGAACACGGCCATGAAGCTGACGCCCATGACCACGACAAGGCCGGCCACGCCGAGGCCCACGGCCATCACCACCACGCGGGAGAGCCCGATCCCCATATCTGGCTGTCGCCGGAACTGGCCAAGAAAATCGGGGCCAACATGCGCGACGGCCTGATTGCCGCCGATCCCGCAGGCGCGGCCGACTACCGCGCCGGCTACGAACGCTTCGCCGCTTCGTGCGACGCCCTTGACGCCGCAATAAAAAAAGAGTTTGCCGGTCTGCCCCCCGGGGAACACGTTTTCATGGTCTTCCACCCTTCTTGGGGGTATTTTGCCCGGGATTACGGTCTGACCCAGGAGCCCATCGAGCAGCTCGGCCGCGAACCCGGCCCCCGGGCCCTGGCCGGGCTGGTCAAGGAAGCCAAAAAGGATAACGTCAAAGTGATTTTCGTGCAGCCCGAAATGAGCGCCAAGCAGGCCGAGACCGTCGTCCAGGCCATCGGCGGGACCGTGGCCACCCTCGATCCCCTGGCCGCCGACTGGGCGGGCAACCTCACCAAGGCGGCAAAGGCCATACGCCAGGGCATGGCAGGTCCGTCGGAGGCCAAGTGAGCGAAGCCGTCGTCGACATCCGCGACTTGACGTTTGCCTACAACGGTCAGGCGGCCCTTTCGGGGGTCAGCCTGGCCGTTGCCACCGGGGACCGGCTGGCCGTGCTCGGCCCGAATGGCGGCGGCAAGACCACGCTTTTAAAGCTCATCCTCGGCATCCTGCAGCCGACTTCCGGCACCATCCGCGTTTTCGGCCGGGAGCCGGGACGCCAAAGCGCCCGTATCGGCTACGTGCCCCAGCGCCTGGAAGGCGTGGCCGAGCGCAAGGACCTGCCCATACGCGTGCGCGAGGTGGCGCTGATGGGCCTGCTTGCCTCGGGCAGGTACGGCTTTCGGTTCAGTCGTGACGAAATGCGGCGGGCCGATGCCGCGCTTACCCGCGTGGAAATGCTGCCTTTGGCCGACAAGCGCTTTTGCGAGCTTTCCGGCGGCCAGAAACAGCGTACGCTCATTGCCCGGGCCCTGGTATCCGATCCGGACCTGCTCATCCTCGACGAGCCCACGGCCAATATCGACCCCCAGGGCAAGTTCTGCCTCTACGAGGTGCTCTCGCGCATCGGCCAGGGCGTGACCTCCCTGGTCGTCAGCCACGATCTCAGCATCCTGGCCGCCGGGGTCACGGCTGTTGCCTGCGTCAACGCCCGGGTGCTCTACGCCCCGCAACCGAAGCTCACCCAGGAGATGGTGGACCTGCTCTACGGCGTCCACAGCCACACCTGTCCCCTGGACGCTTATCTGCGCCGCATCACGCCCGAACTGGCCGGCTTTACCTCCCTGGAGACGCGATGATCGCGGATTTCCTGACCTTGCCGTTTTTGCAGTACGCGCTCATTGCCGCCCTGCTGGCCGCCGTCTGCTGCGGTGTCATGGGCACGCTGATCGTGGCCAACCGCATGGTCTTTCTGGCCGGCGGCGCGGCCCATGCCGCCTACGGCGGGGTGGGGTTGGCCTATTTTCTGGCCCTGCCCGTACTGCCCGTCACCGTGGCCTTCACCGTGGCCGCGGCCCTGCTCATGGCCGCCGTGACGCTGCGGCGTCTCGAGGACACGGACACGGTCATCGGCGTGCTCTGGGCGGCCGGCATGGCCTTCGGCATCATCCTGCTCGACCTGACCCCGGGCTACAAACCCGACCTCATGAGCTATCTTTTCGGCAGCATCATCACCGTGCCGGTCTCCGATCTCTATGCCCTGGTCGGCTTGGCCGTGGTCCTGGTCGGGCTGACGCTGCGGCATTACAACGGTTTTGTGGCCATGGCCTTCGACCGGGAGTTCGCGGCCGTGCGCGGCGCGCCGGTAAGGTTTTTGCATTATCTGCTCACAGGCCTCGCCGCCGTGACGGTGGTGCTTCTCATCCGTGTGGCCGGGCTGATCCTGATCATCGCGCTTTTATCCGTGGCCCCGAGTCTGGCCATGCGTCGCGTCGCCTCCCTGGGCCGGGCCATGGTCGTCGCCTCCCTGCTCAACATCTTTTTTTGCCTGGCCGGGCTCATGCTTGCCTACCGCTTCGACCTGACCTCCGGCGCGGCCATTATCGCCGTGGCCGCAGGCACCTTTTGCCTGACCCTGGCCGTGGGGTTCCTGCCCCGTCGGAAGAGTGTATAGGAAGGCCATGGCGGGAGAGGGACACCAGACGCCGGCGGCGGCCATGCTGACCCGGGCGGGCATCGAGCCCACATCCTTGCGCCTGTGCGTGGCCGAGGTGCTGTCCGTGGAAGGACAGGCCCTGCCGGCGGCCGACATTCTGGCCCGGGTCCGGGAGCGTCATCGGGCCAACAAGGTCACGCTCTACCGCATTCTCGATCTCTTTGTGGAAAAGGGCTTGGCCTTTCGCCACAGTTCCGGCGACAGGGCCTTTCGCTATTGCCTGGGGCCGCGCTTTTCCAGCCGGGCCCACTGCCATGCCTACTGCGTGCGTTGCGGCCGCATGGAGTGCCTGCCCGCCCCGGAGACGTTTGTGGACATGGCCGCTCTTGGCGAGCGCATGGCCATGGACGTGATGGGGGTGGAGGTGCGCATCGACGGCATTTGCGCCGCCTGCCGCAAGGCCGCCGAAGAGGACGGGGAGACGACCGGGCCGGTTGACGCCGAGCCGGGAAACAACTAGCTTCACTGTTTCCTTACACTGGCCTTATGATTTCCCAAAGGCCGTTTCGGATGCCATCCACATGAAAAAAGCGCTTATTTTCGGGGTCTCCGGCCAGGACGGAGCCTATCTTGCCCGGTTGCTCCTGGAGAAGGGCTATCAGGTGACCGGGACCTCCCGCGACGCCCAGATGACCTCGTTTCGCAATCTGGCCGCGCTCGGCGTGCGCGACCGGGTGGCGCTTTTTTCCGTGACGCTCACCGATTTCCGCAGCGTGCTGACCGTGCTGACCAAGGTCGTGCCGGACGAGATCTACCACCTGGCCGGGCAGTCCTCGGTCGGGCTCTCCTTCGAGCAGCCGGTGGAAACCTTCCACTCCATCAGCCTTGGCACCCTCAATCTGCTCGAGGCCGTGCGTTTCCTGAATGCGCCGGTCAGGCTCTACAACGCCTCGTCGAGCGACTGCTTCGGTGACACCGGGGGCGAGCCGGCCACCGAGGAAACCCCGTTCGCCCCACGAAGCCCCTATGCCGTGGCCAAGGCGGCGGCCCATTTCGAGGTGGCCAATTACCGCGAGGCCTATAATCTTTTCGCTTGCAACGGCATCCTGTTCAATCACGAATCGCCGCTTCGCCCGACGCGCTTCGTCACCCGCAAGATCGTTGCCGCCGCCTGCCGCATTGCCAAAGGCTCCGGCGAACGCCTGCGCCTGGGCAACATCGACGTGGCCCGGGACTGGGGCTACGCGCCGCAGTACGTGGAGGCCATGTGGCGCATGCTCCAGCAGGACGCGCCCGAGGACTACGTCATCGCCACCGGCCAAACCATCACTTTGCGTGATTTTACCGCCCACGCCTTTGACGCTGTCGGCCTTGACTGGCGTGACCACGTCGACGTGGACCCCTCCCTTTTTCGTCCCTCGGACATTGCCGTAAGCCGGGCCAACCCGTCCAAGGCGGCGCAGCGCCTGGGCTGGCGGGCGACGCTCAGTCCCGCCGACGTGGCCAGGGCCATGGTCGCCCATGAAATGGGTCAACCGCAACCGGAGAAAACCGCTCCATGAAGAACAAAGTCGCGCTGATCACCGGTATCACCGGGCAGGACGGTGCCTATCTGGCCGAATTGCTGCTGCAAAAAGGCTACGAGGTGCATGGCATCAAGCGCCGGTCCTCGCTTTTTAACACCCAGCGCATCGACCATCTCTACCGCGACCCGCACGACACCGGCCGCAGACTGATGCTGCACTATGGCGACCTGTCCGATTCCACCAACCTCATCCGCATCATGCAGGAGGTCCGGCCGGACGAGGTCTACAACCTGGCCGCCCAGAGCCACGTCAAGGTTTCCTTCGAGTCGCCGGAATACACCGCCGATGTGGACGCCCTGGGAACCTTGCGCCTGCTCGAGGCCATCCGCATCCTGGGGCTCGAGAAGCACACCCGTTTTTACCAGGCCTCGACCTCGGAGTTGTTCGGCAAGGTGGTGGAGACGCCCCAGACCGAGAAAACGCCTTTTTATCCACGAAGCCCCTATGCCGTGGCCAAGCTCTATGCCTACTGGATCACGGTCAACTACCGCGAGGCCTATGGCATGTATGCCTGCAACGGCATCCTTTTCAATCACGAGTCCCCGGTTCGTGGTGAAACCTTTGTGACCCGCAAGATCACCCGGGCCATGGCCCGCATCAAGCTGGGGCTCCAGGATTGCCTGTATCTCGGCAATATGGGGGCGCTTCGCGATTGGGGTCATGCCAAGGATTACGTGGAGATGCAGTGGCTTATGCTCCAGCAGGACGCGCCGGACGATTTCGTCATCGCCACCGGCCGGCAATCCTCGGTGCGCGACTTCGTGGCGATGACCGCGGCTGAGCTCGGCATCCCCCTGCGTTTCGAGGGCGAAGGCGCAAACGAGAAGGGGTATGACGCCGAAACGGGCAAATGCCTCGTGGCCGTCGATCCCCGCTATTTCCGGCCGACAGAGGTGGAAACCCTGCTCGGCGATCCCACCAAGGCCCGGGAACGTCTGGGCTGGCAGCCGAGGATCACCATCGAGCAGATGGTGTCCGAGATGGTGCGAAATGATCTGCGCGAAGCCGAGCGGGATGCGCTTTGCAAAAGCCAGGGATTTGCCGTTTTCGACTACAACGAATAAACTGCCGGGCCTTGACAGGGCTTCCCCCGTGTCTAGCTCATACAGGCGGCGCGTTTTCGCGCCGCCAATTTTGCCCAAGGAGAATACCACATGGCTTATGACATCCGCCTGGTGAAGCTGATAAACGGCGAGACGGTGCTCGGCAAATGGGACGAGGCCGCCGGCAAGCTGACCGACGTGGCCCTGCTCCAGACCATTCCTTCCCAGCAGGGCGTGCAGATGCTGCTGTTGCCCTTCGGCTATCCCTTCGAGACCGAGGTCGGCGGCGAGATCGAGTTGTCCCACGTGCTCTATCAGTTCAAGAAGTTTCCCGACGAGCTCAAGACCCGCTACCTGGAAGCCACGAGCAACCTCACCCTGTCCACCCCCGGCGACCTCAAGACCCTGTCCAACCTGGGCGGCGGCAAGGGCAATCTCTCCAGCATCCTGAAGAAATAGGGTTTATTTTATATACTGGGGGAAAAGCCACTCTCCGTAAGGCGGCTTCCCCAGCGTTTTGGTACGCCCGCAACAGTCAAAAAAAAGTTTAGGAAAGGGAGAGCGCGAGAGGGGAGAACCCTTTGCAAAAGGGTTTCCCCTCTCGCATTTTCTTCTCAAAATATGCGCGAATTCGCTCCCTGGCTGCAAAAGCCCACCCAGTATCTCGGCGCCGAATGGGGCCGCACGGCCAAGGACGCCACCTCGGTGCGCGCCCGGGTGGCCCTGGCCTTTCCGGATATGTACGAAGTCGGCATGTCCTACGTGGGCGGGCGCATCCTTTACGAGACCGTCAACCGCGTTGCGGGCCTTGCCGCCGAGCGTGTCTTCACACCGACCGACGAGGCCGCCGCACTGTTGCGTGACCAGGGCGCGCCGCTTTGTACCCTGGAGTCCGACACGCCGCTGGCCGCCTGCGACGTGGTGGCGTTCCACCTCACCCACGAGCTGTGCTACACCAATGTGCTGTACATGCTGGATTTGGCCGGCATCCCTTTTCGCGCTGCCGACCGGGGCGAGGACGGGCCGCTGGTTATCGCCGGCGGCGGCTGCGCCTTCAATGCCGAGCCCGTGGCCCCGTTTTTCGACCTTATGGTCATCGGCGATGGCGAAGAGGCTTTGCCCGCTATTTTGGAAGCCGTGGCCACGGCCAGGGAGGAGGGCGGCCTTTCGAAGCGCGACGTGCTCCTGCGCCTGACCGCCATCCCCGGCGTCTATGTGCCGTCCTTTTTCGACGTCGGCCCGGACGGCGCGCCGGTACCTCTGGTGCCGGGCTACGAGCGTGTGACCAAGGCGATTGTGGCCGATCTGGACACGGCTCCTTTTCCCACCTGCCAGGTGGTGCCCTTTGCCCAGGCCGTGCACGACCGACTGGCCGTGGAGATCGCCCGGGGCTGCACGCGCGGTTGCCGCTTTTGCCATGCCGGCATGATCTACCGGCCGGTACGCGAGCGCAGCCTGCCGGAGCTTGAGAAGCTGGTGGCCGAGGGGTTGTCGCGCACCGGCTACGAGGAGCTGTCCTTTCTTTCCTTGTCCACCGGCGATTTTTCCGCTTTGGAAAGCCTTTTCGCCCACACCATCGACCGCTGCCGCCGGGACCAGGTGGCCGTGTCGTTGCCGTCGCTGCGTGCCGGCACCCTTTCCGACTCCATTCTCGACATGATGGCCGGCATCCGCCGCACCGGCGCGACCGTGGCCCCGGAAGCCGCCACCCAGCGCCTTCGCGACGTTATCAACAAGGGCATCACCGAAGAGGACATCCTCGACCACGTGGCCAGGCTTTTTCGGCACGGCTGGCAGCAGGTCAAGCTCTACTTCATGATCGGCCTGCCGACCGAGACCGAGGAGGACGTGCGGGGCATTTACGAGTTGGCCAAGAAGGTCCTGGGGCAAGCCCCCCAGGGGACCAAGCGCCTGCAGGTCACGGCCGCCATCTCGCCCTACGTTCCCAAGCCCCACACGCCGTTTCAGTGGGAAGCGCAGATCAGTCTGGAACAGATCAAGGAACGGGTGGGGTATCTGCGCGATCTTTTCGCCACGGACCGGCGGCTGACGCTGCGCTGGCACGAGCCGGAGATGAGCTTTCTCGAAGGCGTCTTTTCACGGGCCGGCCGGGAGCTTGCGCCCCTGGTCGAGGCCGCCTATCGCCAGGGCGCGCTTTTTTGTTCCTGGATCGACCGGTTCGAACTGGCTCCGTGGCTGCGGGTCTTCGAAGAGGCCGGGCTCGATCCGGCCAAATGGCTGGCCGCGCGCGACCTGGATGCGCCGCTGCCCTGGGACCATCTTTCCTGCGGTGTCACCCCGGCCTTTTTGCGTCGGGAACGCCAAAAAGCCCTGGCCGGACGCATCACGGCCGACTGCCGCTACGGCGAGTGCTCGGGCTGCGGGGTGTGCGACTTCGAGGGGCGCAAAAGCGAACTGCGCGCTGCCGGGAAGGCGGAAATCCGCCCGCGCTGCAACCGTCCCGAACGCGAACACGAGGCCGTGGCCGCGCCGCCGCCTCCACCCAAGGAAGACTTGACCCGCAAGGCCGTGCACGTGCGCCTGTGGTTTACCAAGACCGGCAGCGCCGTGTACCTGAGCCAGCTCGAACTCACGCGTCTTTTCGAGCGCGCCTTGCGCCGGGCCGGGCTTCGGCCGAGCTTTTCCGCCGGCTACCATCCGCTGCCCCAGATGTCCTTCGGCCGGGCCCTGTCGGTGGGCGTGGCGAGCCGGGCTGAGTGGATGGGGCTTTTTTTGCGCGAACCGGTGGCTCCCGGCGACATCCCGGCAAGGCTCAACCCCAACCTGCCCGAGGGACTTGCCATGGTGGCCGTGGAGGAGTTGCCTCCGGGCCGCAAGGTGCCGCATCCCATTGAGGAAACTTTCGAACTTGTCATACCCGCCGCCTGCGCCAAGGACTGCCTGGAACGCTGGGCCGCGTTTGCGGCGACGGACAGCTTTTCCGTGACCTGGGAATCGAAAAAGGGCCCGCGTTCCATCGACGCCCGGCCGCTCGTCACCAGCATTGCCGCCGGCGAATCCGATGATACGGTGCGTTTTACCTGCCTTTTCGCCGAAGCCTACGTGAGCCCGTTGCGGCTGGTCGAGGCCGTCTGTCCGGGACTGGTGCGCGGCCGCTACGCCCTGACCAAGGCTTCCGTGGCCTTCGAGGCGGGGGGGGGCGGCGTTCCCTTCCGGTTTGATGAACCAGAATTAAGTTCCCTTGCCGCGCAAAATACCTATGCTTTATGTGCCGCCCGCACCACCGCGTGCGGCCGGCCCCCTATTTGAAGCAAAGGAGTTCCCCTGATGCGTTGGCGTTTTTCCCTTTTCCTTCTCACGTCGCTGCTCGCCCTGGCCGCTGTCGCGGCCGCCGCCGGGCCGCCGCATGTCGTGCGCCTGCCGAACGGCCTGACCGTCATGGTCATCGAGGACAACCGCTTCCCGCTGGTGTCCGAACGGCTTTTCGTCCATGCCGGCTCGGGCTACGAAACGCCCAAGCAGGCGGGGCTAAGCCACCTGCTCGAACACATGGTCTTCAAATCCACCGCCAAACGTCCGTCCGGTCAGGTGGCTTCGGACGTCGAGGGCGCCGGCGGGGAGCTCAATGCCTCCACCAGCTTCGACAGCACCACCTTCCGGGTGGACATGCCGGCGGACCGCTGGAAACTCGGCCTCGACGTCATCAAGGACATGATCTTCGGGGCAAAATTCGTGCCCGGGGAACTCGATTCCGAACGCAAGGTGGTGTTGTCGGAACTGGCCCGGGGTCGGGACAATCCCGACAACCGGCTGTTCCAGATGACCCAGGCCATGGCCTGGCCCGGCCAGTCCTACGGCTGGCCCATCATCGGTTTTCCCGAGACGGTCTCGAATTTCACCGCCGACGACCTGCGCGCCTACGTCAAGGAACGCTACCAGCCCCAGTCCATGCTGCTGGTGGTCGCCGGCAAGGTGCGGGCCGAGGATGTCGAGCAGGAGGCTGGGGAACTTTTCGGCTCCCTGGTCAACGACCGGCCCCAGACGCCGGTCGTCCCCTACGTCCAACCCGGCATGGCGGTGGGGCAACCCATGGTCGAGGTGGAATACGGGCAGTGGAACAAGGTGCGCCTGCAGCTTTCCTTTCCCACGCCCGGCATCCGCGCCGCCGACGAGGCTTCCCTCGACGTGCTGGCCCAGCTTTTGGCTGGGGACGAGACCAGTCGGCTGTACCGCACGTTCAAGTACGACAAGAAGCTGGTCGACGACATTTCCTGCACTTCGATGACGTTGGAGCGGGGCGGGCTTTTCATTATCGACGTTTCCCTGGACGCCAAGAACGTGGCCGCCTTCTGGCAGGGCCTGCTCACGGAACTGGCCCATCTGCGGGGCGCGTCGTTTACCGACCATGAACTGGCCCGGGTCAAGCTCAATATCGAGGACGGCCTGTACCGGGCCAAGGAAACCCTGGCCGGAATGGCCATGAAGGCGGGCTATTTCCGTTTCTATGGCTATGATCCCAACGGCGAGGCCAACTATCTGCGTTCCGTCCATCTGGTGGACCAGAAGTCCCTGCAGGCCGTCATCGAGGCCACGCTTCGCCCCGAGCGCCGGTTGGTCGCCGCCTTGGTGCCCAAGGTCGACGAAAAGGTGGTTACGGCCGACGGGCTGACCGCCATGGCCAACAAGGCCTGGCCAGCACCCAACGCGGCCGCAGCCACGACGACTCAGGCTGCCGGCGGCGTGGCCGCGCCCGAGGTGGCGGATCTCGGCGGCGGGCATACGCTGGTGCTGTTGCCCGACAAGACGCTGCCCTACGTGTCCGTGTCCCTGGTCTACAACGGTGGGGACGCGCTTTTGGCCCCAAACAGGCAGGGACTGGCGGAACTCGTGGCCAACAGCCTGACCACGGGCACGAAGAAGCTTTCGGCCAACGCCTTGGAGGATTTTCTGGCCGACCGCGCCGCCGACCTTTCCGCGACGGCCGGGCGCGATGCCTTTTCCGTGTCGGCGAAGTTTCCCAGCCGGTTCCAGAAAGACATGTTCGGCCTTGTTTCCGATGTGCTGCTGACCCCGGCTCTTTTGCCCTCCGAGGTCTCGCGCGAGGTGTCGGACCAGCTCGCGGCCATCAAATCCCAGGAGGACAAGCCGCTCGGACTCGCCTTCCGCAAGCTCTTCCCGTTCCTGTATACCGACACCGCCTATGCCTATACGCGCCTGGGCCAGCCGGACACGGTACGGACCTTCACGGCCGCGGACGTCGCCGGCTTCTGGACGGCTCAGAGGCAGCGGCCCTGGGTCCTGGCCGTGTGCGGCGATTTCGATCCCGCCGCCGTGCGCGCCCTGGCCGATAAGCTGGCCAAGGCCGACGGTCCGGCCAAGCCGTTTAGCTTCGCCACGCCCAAGTGGGGCGAGAAGCGCGAGGATACCGTGCATCTCCCCGGGCGCAACCAGACCCATCTGCTCATGGTCTTTCCGGTGCCGGGGCTGCGCTCGCCGGACACCCCGGGTCTCGAGCTCTTAAACAACGTCCTGGCCGGGCAAAGCGGGTTGCTTTTTTCCCGCCTGCGCGACGGCGAGAGCCTCGGGTATTCCGTGACCTCGTTTCTCTGGCAGTCGGACACGACCGGCTTTTTGGCCTTCTACATCGGCACCTCGCCCGACAAGGCCAGTGCGGCCCTGGACGGATTTACGCGGGTGGCGGCCCAGCTGCGCCAGACCCCGCTTCCCGACGAAATGATGCTGCGGGCCAAAAACGTCCTGTCCGGGGATTATTACCGGGACCGGCAGGCGCTTGCCTCGCGTAGCGCCGAGGCGGCCCGGTCGCTGTCCCAGGGCCTGCCGCTGGACAACGACCGCCGGGTGGTCGAGGCGGCCCAGTCGCTCACCCCGGAAAACCTCAAGGCTCTGGCCGAGAAATACCTGAAGCCGGAGGCGGCCTACGTCTTCAAGGTGCAGCCCTGACCCGGCGTCGCAACCCGATCAAGCCTTTGGCCCCGGTTTCACGACCGGGGCCTTTTTCTTGAAATCGTAAACGATCTGTGCCAGTTCCAAGGAAACAGGCACAACGGGGAGGGACTTGTCATGATACGATGCCGCACCCTCGAGACACCGTTTCAGGTGGAGTTTGCATGCGGCGGGCATACCGGCGTGTGCGACGCGACTCCGGACAAGGGCGGGCAAGGCCAGGGCTTTCGACCCCACGAGCTGCTGGAAGCGGCCCTGGGTTCTTGCACGTCCATGATCGTCACCATCTACGCCAAAAATCACGGCATCGCGCTTACGGGCGTCAGCGTCGACGTGTCGCTCGATCGCAGCGAACCCGGGACCACGGCCTTTGACTGCGCGATCACGCTCTCCGGCGACCTGACCGACGAGGAGCGCCGGCGCCTCTTGCGCGCGGCCAGGGCCTGCCCGGTGCGCAAGACGCTTTCCGCCAAGCTGGTCTTTCGTGAACAGGGGTAATGGAGGATTGGATGCCTCCGGCGGCCAAAGGGCTCACGTCCTTTGGAATCCCTTAAGGATCTCGCGGTATTGCTTTGCCGCGAATTCGAATCGTAAACATCCCCTGTCACCGTGAAAGTTTTTTGCGGAGGGGGTCCGGGGGGGGGGCTTTTTTTCAAAAAAGCCCCTCCCCCGGCAACGTACCCATTCTTCCCTAGCGCAGGTTGTTGGCGGTGATGAGCCGCACCAGGATGACGATGAGGCAGGCGGAAAAAACGCCGAGGGTCAGGTAGCCGAAGAAGGCTTCCGAGGCGGCGAGCAGGCGCAGGCTTGGCGTGGGAATGCAGTCGGTGCAGCCGGTGTTGGTGAAAAGCGAGACGCTCAGGTACAGGCAATCCCGGAAGGATTCCGTGAGCCGGTTGTTGCAGACGATCTGGAAGGCCATGAACGTCCGGGCATAGCCGGCCACGACGCAGGCGGCGTAGACCGGCAGGGACACGGCCAGGACGACGAGGCTGCGAAAGAGCACCAACGACAGCAGGATCAGCGTCGGGAAGGTGATGGAAAAGGCGAAGGCCAGAAAGATGACCTGGTCGGGCGTCGTGGTCTTGGCCTGGCTCAAATAGACCAGATAGATGAGAAACGGCAATGATACGGCTAGGCCGACCAGTCCGAGAATGGAGCGAAGGCTCATGACGCGGCACGCCTTTTTGCGCTTGCTCCCCCGCTTCGGGGCGGCCGGGAGGTTGTGGACAACGAAAAGCCGGCAGCCGTGCGCATACGTTGGTTCTTGCCGGCGCTTATGCCCGGGCCATAAGCGCGTTGACAAGCTTCATGAGGAGTTCCGGCCTGTTGTGTAAGTCGGAATTCTGCAAGAACACCCGGCGCTGGTGAAACCGGTCTTTGAGGGTTTCCAGATACCGGTCGCGGTTTTCCACGTTCTCGGGATCGTAGGCCGCGGCATAGCCCGGCAAGAGCCGTTCCACGCTTTCCTTTTCCGGAATCTGGGCGCCGGGGAGCAGGTCCCAGTCGCGCCAGGCAAGCTGGTCGAGGAGCAGGGCGGTTTGCAGGGTCAGCGAGGTGGCCAGCGGAATCTTGCGCAGGTCCCTGTCCGACGACTTCCAAAAGCCCACGGAATTGAAGGCGTAGCCCACGGCGCCGGCCACGAACACGTTCAGGAAAGCCTCCACGTCCTTCCACAGCTCATAGACCCGGAAGGGGTTGGCGAAGGGCTCGAAAACGAGCTTTTTGAGTTCGTCCTCGCTGACGTTCTCGGCCAGGTTGCGCCGGGTCATCAGCGACGCGCCCATGGCCACGGCCAGTCCCCGGTTGGCGAAACGCACCACCGGCGGCAGGCAGGTGTCCTTCATGAGCCAGACCATGATGTCGGGAAAGGCGCAACGGTTGACGTAGGCCCCGAGCAGGTCGCGGTCGATGAGCGCCCGGCCGTTGGGGTTGCGCACGTCCTGTCCGAGCGGCAGCACCTTGCCGTCGGACTCGGTGAGGGCCAGGTTCATGGCCGAAATCGTGTAGCGCCAGTCCGGATGCCCCAGCGGCCGGGAGTCGGTCTTGTCGAAAAGCGTGGGCTCCCAGACCCGGCAGACCTTGCCGGCGCAGTCGATCTGGAAGGCGTCGTCGTGGAGCACCACCTTGGAAAAGCCCGCCGGCAGCGTGCCGCCGTTGTCGTGGGAATTGGTGTGGGACGACTTGCCCGTGCCGGAAAGGCCGAAAAAGGCGATGGAACGCTTGCCCTTGGAATTGACGTCCGGGTCCTGGCAGCCGGAAAAGTCCATTTCCTTGATGCCGCCGTGGCAGGCGGCCATGCCGAGCCGCATGCCCGAGGTCCAGGCCAGGGTCAGGGTGCCCTTCTTGCGTTCGCCGAAATAGCGCATGCCGAGGTTGAAGATGACGTTGGCTTCCTCGTCGACCAGGGCCAGTTGGGCGCCGCCCTCGTTGTGGTAGTACGGGTCGGTCGTGGTCCATTGGTTGAAGCCCACGACCAGGATGTCGGGGATCGGCAGCGCCGGGCTTTTGGCGTAGACCTCGGCCAGCTCTTCGTACGGGGTGAAGTTGGCCAGCCAGTTGAAGACGTTGACCGCGTCGTCCTCGGTGGTCACGAAGGTGGCTTTGAGCATGAGGTCGGCGTCGAGGCCGAGAACCGCCTCGGCCTTGATCAGCGGATAGCGCTGCATATCGTAGACGGCCTCGCGCAGGTCCGCTTCCACCTTGCGCCGCTCGCTCGGCTCCATGCGGTTGTAAAAGCGCCTGGCCTTGGCCGTGCGGCCGACGATGCGGCCGTGGCAGTTGTCGATGACCGTCGCGCCTTCGGGCAGCCCCAGACGCCGGGCCGCCGGGGGATAGATCGGCAGGTCCGTGTCCATGACGTCATGCTGCTTCCTGGCCAAGGCATAGGCCTCGGCCGCCGTGACCTTGCGCACGCGGCGATCCAGGCAAAGCGTTTGGGCGATGGAACGCAGCGGCGGCATCCTGGTCATGTCGTCGCGGTAGTAATCATGACTGGCGCGGCTGGCCATGAAACCTCCGATGGGAGATGGATTGGCGTATGATCGTACGCGGTTGGCTGGGTAGGGTAAACCGTTTTCTGGACAATCAGCTGTGGCGGCCGGGGGTGAAACGCTTGGGGTCGATACCGTACTTCTTGACCTTGTAGTTGACCACCCGGTAGCTCTCGCGCAGGTTGCGCGCGGCCTGATACATGTTGCCCCTGGCCTTTTTCAGGGCTTCCACCAGCAGCTCGGTCTCGAAATCGGCCACGGCCTCGCCAAAGGACAGGGACGGTTCCGTGTCCGAGGATTCCCCGGTCTGGAGGGTCGGGGGCAGGTGGTAGGTGCGCAGCACGGCCTCGTCGCACATGGTGGCGGCCCGCTCCATGCAGTGGGCCAGCTCGCGGACGTTTCCCGGCCAATGGTACTGGTTGAGCAGATCGATGGCCGGGGTGGAGATGCGGCGCACGTTGTTGCCCGTACGGCGGGAGAATTCCTCCAGAAAGCGCTCGGCCAGGGGCAGGATGTCGCCGGTGCGTTCCCGAAGCGGCGGCACGAAGATCGAGAAAACGCCCAGGGCGTAATAGAGGTCCTCCAGGAATTCGTTCCTGGCCAGGGCGTCTTCCAGGGAGGTGCGGGTCGCGGCCACCATGCGGGCGTCCACGGGCACCGGCGCGTCGCCGCCGAGCCGTTCCACGAAGCCTTCCTGGATGATGCGCAGCACCTGCTTCTGGGCGCTTAGGGGCAGTTCGTCGATGTCGTCGAGAAAGACGATGCCGCCGGCCGCCAATTCGAATATGCCCCGCCGGGAGCGGGTGGCTTTGGAGCGTTCGCCCTTTTGCACGCCGAAGAGCGCTTCCAGCACGGCTTCCGCCGGCTTGTCGCCGCAGGCCAGACGCACGAAGGGGCGATGGCGACGGTCGCCCTGGGCGTGCAGGTAGCGAGCCAGGGTTTCCTTGCCCGTACCTTCCTCGCCGCGAAGGAGCACCGGGTCGCCGGCGTCCGCCGCCTGGGCGATCTGGCGCAACACCAGACGCATGCTCTTGGACGCGGCCACGGGTGTGATGATTTCACTTTCGGCCGATGGTTCCCCCGTTTCCGGTTTGGTCTCCACGGGTTGGGGGGCAACGGCCGGACGGCGCCGGGACCGGTCCAGCTCGTCGCGCAGACGCAATGCGCCGTTGCCGATGACCGCGCCGACCACGCTCAGAAATTCCCGTTGGGCTTCCAGAAAGACCATGGGCGCCTTGGGCAGGTCGACGCTCAAGGCCCCGACCACGCCGGTGCGGCTGACCGGTTCGAAGCCCTCGACCTGGCCATCCGGCTCGGGCACGGTCACCGGCACGCAGATGTAGGACAGGCTGGTCAGCTCCTCGGGGGGGCGGCCCAGGAAGTCCGGGTGGTCCTTGATGTCCTGGAGCACCAGGGACCGCCTGGAACCGATGACCTGGCCGGTGGACAGCGGGGCCGGACCATAGAGATGGTCCAGCCCCTGGTCCTTGCCGTGGGACAGGATGATGCGCGCGCCTTCCTGGGGCAGGTCGTGCAACTCCAGGCAGGCGCGCCGGTAGCCCAGGGTTTCGACCAGGATGGCCAGGGCGTTTTCGAGTCCCCTGCGCACGGCCCGACCAGGGCCCGTTACGGCCGCGATGCGCGAAAGCGCCCGGTAGAAGGCCGGACCGGCGCTGTCGAAGGAAGTGAGCGGATCGATCACGCCGCCTGACCCGTAGCTGCCGCCGCAGCCCCAAGCTCGAGAGCATTGAGGTTGAGCGGGACGATCTTGGGCTTCAGGTATTTCTCCACGGACCGGATCAGGGCGTCGACGCCGAACGGCAGCGCGCCGCAGGCGGCGGCCGCCGCGATCAGCACCATGTTGGCGGCCTTGGCCGTGCCGGCCTGTTCGGCCAGGCTGATGCAGGGCACCATGACCACCCGGGCGGCGAAGCCACGGGCGGTCTCGAGCACGGCGTCGAGGGGCGGGTAGCATTCCCGGCCCAGGCACACGCCGACCGGCTGGACGGATTCGCTGTTGCCGACCACAACCCCGCCGCGCTTAAGCATCGGTAGGGCGCGCAGGGTTTCGAGCAGTTCGAAGCCGAGCAGCACATCGGCCTCGCCCTTGGAAATGACCGGGCTTTTGTAGCCGCCGATCAGGATGGTCGACTCCACCACGCCGCCGCGTTGGGCCATGCCGTGGATTTCGCCGGCCGTGACGGGAAGTCCCGCGTCCAGGGCGGTGCGGGCGAGCAGGGTGGTGGCGGTGAGGGTTCCCTGGCCGCCGACGCCGGTGAGGAAAATGCGCGCGCGGTTCATCGGGCCTCCTTCTTGCCGGGCTTGATCTCGGCAGAGAGCTGCACGCAGTACATGCAGCCGTCGCATTGTTCGGCGTTGATGGTGAAAACGCCCTCTACCATGGCAAAGGCCGGGCAGGCCAGACTGTCGCGCACGGTGAGGCAGGCGGCCGGATCGCCGGTCACCCGGGCGGGCGGGGTCTTTTTGGCCTGGCCCACGCGGCGGGCGTGGATGGGGCAGGGATATTGGGCGATGAGCACGCGGGGGCCGGACTGGCCGGCGAATTCCGTAAGCGCCGCGATGGTCGCCTTGTGGTTGAGCGGGTTGACCTTGACCGGGGTGATGCCGCAGGCCCTGATCAGCGCCGAAAGGTCCACCGGATTGGGGTTTTCCCCGAAGATGGTGGTGTCGACGCCGGGGTTGGGCTGGTGGCCGGTCATGGCCGTGGTGCGGTTGTCCAGGATCACGATCAGGATGTCGTGGTTGTAGGCCACGGCGTCGATAAGGCCCGTGATGCCGGAATGAAAGAAGGTGGAGTCGCCGATAAAGGCCACCACCGGCTTGCCCGAGGCCCGGGCGAAACCCGCGCCGGCGGAGATCGACGAGCCCATGCAGAGAAGAAAGTCGGCGGCCCGGAAAGGCGGCAGAAACCCCAACGTGTAGCAGCCGATGTCCGAGGAATAGACGGCGTCGTCGCCGAAGACTTCGCGCACGGCGTAGTAGGCGGCCCGGTGGGGGCAGCCGGCGCACAGGTTCGGCGGGCGCTTCGGCAGGTCGGCCGGCACGGACAGGGTTTCGACGACGGCGGTCTCGCGGCCGAGTGCGGCATTGACCGCAGCGCGCACGTTGACCGTGGCGTATTCGCCAAGGCGCGGCAGGTGCGGCCCCTTGCCGATAATTTCCACACTGATGGCGCGTTTCTGGGCCAGGGCGCGGATCTCGTTTTCCAGCACCGGCTCCAGTTCCTCGACGATGACCACCTTGCGGCACTTGCCCAGGAAATCGGCGATGCGGTTTTCCGGCAGCGGATAGCTCATGCCCAGTTCGAGCACGCGCACCGCGCCTTCCAGCCCATCTTCTTCCAGCACGTCGGCGAGGTAATTGCGGGCCGCGCCCGAGGCGATGAAGCCGACCTCGCCCGCGCCGCGCACGGTGTTGTAGGGCGAGGTTTCGGCCGCCTCGCGCGCCTTTTCCAGGCGTTCGAGCAGGCGCACATGCATGGGCCGGGCCGAAGCGGGCAGCGGCACGTACTTGGCCGGATTTTTCGCAAAGGGTTTTGCGGCCGGCGTGTCCGGCAGGGCGCCGAAGGTCACGGGGCCGCGCACGTGGTTGACGCGGGTGGTGGTGCGCAAAAGCACCGGCGCTTCGAGGCTTCGGGAAAGGAGCAGGGCGTCGCGGGCCATGTCTTTGCATTCCTGGGCCGTGGCCGGCTCGAAGCAGGGCAGTCCGCCGAGGCGCGCGTAGATGCGGTTGTCCTGCTCGTTTTGCGAGGAATGGCAACCGGGGTCGTCGGCCGAAAGCAGGATCAGCCCGCCCGGAGCCGTGACGTAGGCCAGGGTCATGAGCGGGTCGGCGGCCACGTTGACGCCGACGTGTTTCATGGTCACCAGGGCGGGCAGCCCGGCCAGGGTCGCGCCGCCAGCCACCTCAAGGGCCACTTTCTCGTTGACCGAATACTCGAAGTAGTAGGGGCCGTCCTTGGACAAGCGGAAAAACGTGTCCGGCACCTCGGACGAGGGCGTGCCCGGATAGCAGGTCACGAACCGGACCCCCCCCTCGATGGCGCCGCGTGCGATGGCCTCGTTGCCAAGCAGAAGCAGCGTCTCTCCGGCTGCCGCGGTCAATAATTCCTTACCCACGTACAAACCTCCGACGGAAAATGGACGCCGCGTCGGCGTCCTGCCATTCCCGGCGCGCCGGGAAGCGGGTTGCCGCCAAAAGCGGCTCGTGTTGCGTTCCCTGAAAACTACGGTCGTATTGAAAAAAAACGACACCCCAACGCGTTGTCTGCAAAACGCGTTGGGAGTAGTTTGGAGAACGAGGCGCTAGCTCTTTTTCTTGGCCGTGGTGTCGGCCTTGGCCTTGAGTTCGCTGATCTTGGTGTCGATGAAGGCGGCGTTGGTAATGTGGCCGCCGGCCTTGAGCCGCTCGAAGGCGGACAGGGCCTTTTGCCACTGCCCGGCGGCTTCGGCCGTGACGGCAAGCTGCTGGTCCACGGTCATGGTGAAGGCCTTGGGCGCGGTGACGCTCAGGTTCTCGAGCACTTCCACGGCCTTGGCATCCTGGCCGGACTTGGACAGGGCCGTGGCGTAGCCCAGGGTGGCGATGGTCTTCATGCCGGCCGGGGCGGACTTGGACACGGCCTGCCAGGCGGTGGCCGCCTTGGCGTAGTCGCCCAGATCCTGGGCGGCCTTGGCGATCTCCAGGTCGATGCCGTCGCGGGCGCCGGCCGGGGCGGACTTGGCCAGGGCCTCCAGGGCGCTTAGGCGCTCGGCTCCGCTTTTGGAGGTGACGATGGCGCCCAGTTCGCTCTCGGCTTTTGCGACCTGGCTTTTCTGATACGTACCGTACAGGGCGTAGCCGCCGGCGGCGGCGACGATGACGATCACGGCGGTCAGGCATTGCTTCCAGTAGCGGATGGGCATCTCCAGCAAGGAGTTGATGTCGTTCACGGTTTTACCGTCTTGCGACGCAGAAGAATCAGTCATGGGAAACGCCTCCGAAGCGCATGGGTTTTCTGAAAAAAGCGCATCAGATAAGCATAAATGCGGGCACGTGTCAAAAGGGATGCCCGGCTGGCGGCGCAGCACGACAGGCGCGGCACTGTTCGCGGGCGGTGGCCTGCGGTCCGGCGCAAAGACCTCACCGGGAATACGAAGACGGTCCCCCTCGGGAGGGGAAAGGGGTCAGGCGGCGGTTTGAGCCCCGATTTTCTGTTCGATGAGGGCCTTGGCCCGCATGGCCAGTTGGCTGACGTCCGGCTTGGAAATCTGGTCGTCCGCACCCACGGCCTCGCCCTTGTGGCGCAGCTTGTCCGTAATGAGCGAAGAGAAAAGGATCACGGGCAGCTGCTTGAGGGAGGGGTCTTCCTTGATGCGCTTGGTCAGGTTGTGGCCGTCCATGGCCGGCATCTCGATGTCGGCCACCATGACATGGATGTAGTCGCTAAGCGGCCGGCTCTCGGTCTCGGATTTTCCCTTGATCTGCAACAGCAGTTCCCAGGCTTCGCGGCCGTTCTGCACGGCCGTGACGTCGAAGCCCGCCTTTTGCAGCAGGTCCTTTAACATCTCGCGCACCAGCACCGAGTCGTCGGCCACCAGCGCCCGGTAGCGGCTGGAGGAGTCCCATTGGATGCTCATGTCCAGGCGCAGGCCGAGGTTCGGGTTGAGGTCGGCCACGATTTTTTCCAGGTCGAGCAGAAATACGATGCGGTCCTCGAGCTTGACCACGCCGGTGATGCAGTCGCCGCTCATCTTGGACACGTAGCGATTGGGCGGCTCCACGGCCTCCCAACTCATGCGGTGGATGCGGGTGACGCCGGAAACGAGAAAGGAGGTGGTGACGTTGTTGAACTCCGTGACGATGACCTTGGGCGAGTCCGTCTCCTGGCGCGTCTTGTCGAGCCATACGCTCAGATCGACCAGCGGGATGATGTGGTTGCGCAGGTTGAACGCGCCAAGCACGCTCGGATGGGAGACCTCGGGCATGGCCGTGATCTTGGGCAGCCGGATGATCTCCAGAACCTTGGCCACATTGACCCCGTAATAGCCGCGATACTTGCCGGAAGTCTCCGGCGTGTCGTTGGTGAACGAGGAGGGAGCTGGTTCGTCGATGAAAAACTCCACGATTTCCAGCTCATTGGTGCCGGCTTCGAGCAGAATATTGGTCTGGGACATGCTTGTCTCCGGGCGTAGGCCGTTTCAATTAAAACGCTTCCAGCACCTGTTGCACGCTGTCAATGATTTTCTTGGGTGTTGAAGCGCCGGCTGTCAAGCCGATTATGCGTTTGCCGGCGACCATGTCCGGAGAAAGCTCCTCGGCCGTTTCGACATGGACGCAAGGGGTGCCGGCGGTCCGGGCCACCTGGGCCAGCCGTCTGGTATTACCCGACTCCCGGCCGCCGACCACGACCATGAAGTCGACGGTGGCGGCCAGATCCATGGCCTCCTGCTGGCGGTTCATGGTGGCGTTGCAGATCGTGGACAGCACGGTGAGCCCCGGGCCGAACCGGTCCTTCAAGAAGTCGCGGATGCGCAGGAATTCCATTTCGTCCTGGGTGGTCTGGGCAGCCAGGAAGTAGGTCGGCCCCTCGGCCAGATCCAGGCTTTCGAGTTCCTTCAGGGAGCCGAAAACGCGGGCTCCGGCCGTGGCGTAGCTTAAAAGTCCCTTGACCTCGGGGTGGTCCGCCTCGCCGAAAAGAAGCAGCTCATGGCCCAGATTCGCCTGGGCGGAGATGAGGGTCTGGGCCTTTTTCACCTTGGGGCAGGTGGCGTCCACGATCCTGGCCCCCCGGGCCGCGATTTGCCGGCGCACCGGCTCGGGAATGCCGTGGGCGCGGATGACGACCGTGGCCCCGGCCGGGATGTCGGTCGGATCGTTGACCACGCGCACGCCCTTGGCCGCGTATTCCGCCAGCACCTGCGGGTTGTGGATGATGGGGCCGAAGGTGAGGAGTGCTGCGCCCTGGCCGTTTTTTTGCGAACGTCCGGGCGGGACGATGAGGGCGGCCAGCTTTTTAAGCGCCAGGTCCACGCCCATGCAGAAGCCGGCGGTTTCGGCGCGCAACAGTTTCATTCGGCGTCTCCGGTTGTCGCGACCGATTCGTGGCTTAAGTGTTCGGCCGCGTTGATGATGGCGTCAAGTTCTTCCCAGGCTGTACAGTGGCAAAGCCTGTCCCGCAAGGCGCGACAGCCCGGAAGTTCGCGCAGATAGCGGGGCACGGCCGTGCGCATGTTCAGGAGCGCCCGCCGGTCGTCGGCATACGTGCGGCACAAGGCGGCATGGCGGCGGATGACGTCGCAAATGGGGGGGATGGGCAGATCGGGCAGGCCCTGCCCGGCCCGCAACAGATTGGCGTGACGGGTGAAAACGCGCGGGTCGGCCAAGGCCCCCCGGGCATACATGACCCCCGCCGCGCTGGTGCGCGCCAGGCAATCCGCTGCGTCGTCGGCCGTCATGAGGTCGCCGCTGGCCAGGACCGGCACCGTGGCCTCGGCTGCGAAAGCGGCCAGTCGGTCCCAATCGGCCCGGCCCGAAAAGCCCTGGCTGGCATGGCGGGGATGCAGGGTCAGCCAAGCCACGCCGGCTTCGGTCAGCCGGTCGCGCAGGGCCAGGGCGCAAAAATCGGGCGGCTTGGGGCCAAGGCGCAGCTTGACGCCCACCCGGCCGTCGCCGGCGGCGTCGACCATGGCCCGGGCGCAGGCCACAAGCCGGTCCGGATCGCCGAGCAGGGCGGCCCCGGCCCCGGTTTTCACCACCTTGCGCACCGAACAGCCGCAGTTGAGGTCGAAAAAGGCGTATCCTTCCCCGGACAGGGCGGTCACGGCCCGGGACAGGTAGTCCGGGTCGGCTCCGAACAGCTGGACAACCAGCGGCGCGTCCGGGGGCGCGGTGGCCAGCAGCCGCTTGGTGTTGCGGGAATCGTAAAAAAGCCCCTTGGCGCTGACCATTTCGGTCACGGCCACGGCAGCGCCCAGCTCCCGGCACAATAGCCGGAAGGGCAGATCGGAAAACCCGGCCAGCGGGGCCAGCCACGGGTCGTTTGGGGCAATGGGAAGAGACGGCATGAAAAAATCCTTGGCCGGCTGTATCCCAAGGCCGGGACGGGGGCAACCGGGGCCGGATCAGAATCGGCCGTGGGTCAGGCCCAAAATGCCTACGATGATGAGGTAGATGGCCACGATATAGTTGAGCAGGCGCGGCATGATCAGGATCAATATGCCGGCGATGAGCGCCATGACGGGCTGCAATGAAACGAACATCGGCATAAAGCCTCCAAGGCTGCGGTTGGCCGCGCATGCGGCAACGGGCGGTTGCCCATGTTGGACCTATACAGCGAGTGGAACCGGGCAACAAGCAGAAACGGTTGTGTGCAACCGTTCGTAAAATGTGGTTGCGGTTGCGCCGGGCAGGCGTTTTCCATTACCCTGATGGCAGCAATACCAAAGAATATGTCGCAAGGAGCTCCATGAATACGTCTAACGCCACGGAACACGAGGCGATACCGCTGATCGAGCAGGCCCTGGCCCCTTTCGTGCGCTTCAGCCGGGTGGAAGCCTCGGGGGGGCTGGTGCTCATCGCCTGCACGATCCTCGCGCTTCTCTGGGCCAATTCCCGGTTCGCCCCGTCCTATTTCGCCCTGTGGGAGACCCCTGTCACGGTCGGTTTCGGGGACATGGTCCTGTCCAAGACGCTGCTCCACTGGATCAACGATGGGCTTATGGCTGTCTTTTTCTTTACCGTGGGCCTGGAAATCAAGCGCGAGGCCCTGGTTGGCGAACTCAATTCCCCGGCCCAGGCGGCCCTGCCCGTGGCGGCGGCCGTGGGCGGCATGGCCGTGCCCGCCGCGCTCTACGCTTTTTTCAATGCCGGCACGCCGTCCGTGGCCGGCTGGGGCATCCCCATGGCCACGGACATCGCCTTCGCCCTGGGCATCCTGTCCCTGCTCGGCCGGCGCGTCCCGTCCGGACTCAAGGTGTTTCTGGCCGCGGTGGCCATCGTGGACGACATCGGGGCCGTGCTGGTCATCGCCGTTTTCTACAGCGGCGACCTCTCGCTTATTTGCCTGGCCGTGGGCGGGGCCATGTTCGTCTGCATGCTGGGGGCCAATGTGGCCGGCGTGCGCCATCCCGTGGTCTATCTGCTCCTTGGCGCCGTGCTTTGGCTGGCGTTTCTCAAATCCGGCGTGCACGCCACCATCGCCGGGGTGCTGGCGGCCATGGCCATCCCGGCCCGGACCCGTATCCCTGGCGAGGCTTTCGTGGCCAGGGTCCGGCGGTTGCTCGGCTGTTTCGAGCATGCGAACGGTTCCGGCCGGCCGCTTCTGGCCGACAAGGCGAGGCTCTCCGCCATCGGGGCGGTGGAGGACGCCTGCCACAAGGCCAGCCCCCCTCTGCCGCGCATCGAGCACGGGCTGCATCCCTTCGTGGCCTATGCCGTCATGCCGCTTTTCGCCCTGGCCAACGCCGGGGTGCCGCTTGCCTCCGGGGCCGGCAGCGGCCTGGCCGAACCCGTTTCGCTCGGCATCCTGGCCGGTTTGGTCATCGGCAAGCAGGCCGGGGTGTTTCTCGCCTGCTGGACCATGTTCAAGCTGCGCCTGGCCGCCATACCGGAAGGGCTGCGCGCCGGACATTACTACGGTGCGGCCTGTCTGGCCGGCATCGGTTTCACCATGTCCATCTTCATCGCCGGGCTGGCCTTCGGCGACCAGAGCGCCCTGGACGCCAAGGCCAAGCTGGCCATCCTGGCCGCGTCGACGATTTCGGGCCTGCTCGGGTACCTGATCCTGCGCGCCGTCGGCCCGGGGGATGCCCCGGCCTCGAACGACGACGGCATCTCCGGCGGCGACGGCACGTGTCCGTCGAAGTACTAAGGGAGAAAAGGAGGAGGTAAAGAACGCTCAAACGACTCCGTTACGCGCCCGGCCGGGTCCAGGCCGTCTGGCGCACGCCGGAGAGTCCCTTGAAGCATTTGCCGGCCCGGATGCCGGCAAGCGCCGCCTGGGGATCGGGCACGGCGCAACCGGCCAGCACAGCGATGCCGCAGTCGAAGAGCGAGGCGGCAAACGGCGTGGTGGGGCCGAGCATGACCACATAGGCGTCCTTGCGGCAGCTGGCCAGAAGTCCGGCCAGGGTGCCGTTTAAAAGCGTGGTGCCGGTGACGGCCACGACGTCGGCCTGGGGCAGCACCTCGCCGGACTTGGAGGCGGGCACGTCTCCGGGCCGGGGCCGCTTTTCCAATACCCAGAGCTCCTGGCACACGCCGCGCAGGGCGTCGACAAAGGGAAAATGACCGACCACGGCCACTTTCCTGCCTTTGCCCCGGGCCAGCATCAGTTCCTGGCCGTGGTGTTCGGTGACGTTTTCCGGGGCCGGCAGCAGGGCGTTGACCGCAGCCATGGCCAGGGAGGCGTTGTCGGTGTTGGAAACCTCGGGATCGGCCAGGGTGAGGGCCAACTCCTTGGCGCTTTGGGGCAGATTTTCCCGGGCCGGGCTGACGGGATCGAGGCCTGCGGCGATGTGGGAGACGAGGGAGGCCAGACCGCAATGGCGGGCGGATACGGCGGCCAGACAGTTGCCGGTGGTCACATCGGTGATGGGGGCATCCGCAACGCTCCGGACATCGTCCACGAGGGCCCGCAGGATGTCCTGTTGCGAGAGGGGCTGGGACATGCCGTACTCCTTTTGAGAGAGAATATCATTTTCAGTAAAGAAAGGAAAAAAATCCGTAACGGCCAATTCTTAATAGTCGTCGCGGCGGCGGGTGTAAAGTCGCAGGAACGTATAGGGACTAATAGGCTTCCGGGAAATTTTTAAAAGGAAGGTCTTCCCCTGTTGCTCTTCCCGGGATTTCACTCAAGGGAATGAGGTCTCTAACCAGCTACAAAAGCCAAAAGTTTTGGGGAGGGGAGAGCGCGAGAGGGGAACCCTTTTTTCAAAAAGGGTTCCCCTCTCGCTCCTCTTTCCCCTTCGCGCACCCTACGCCCGGGCGCGGGTGTCCACCCATTTTTCCACCCGGATGGGTTCGAAGGTGCGCATGGCCGCCAGCATTTCCTCGGGGGTTTCCGCGGACAGCACAAGACCTTTCTGTTTTTCCTTGATGAAGCCTTCCGTGGTCATGCGGTCGATAAAATGCAACAGCGGTTCGTAGTAGCTCTGCACGTTGAGCAGGCCGCAGGGTTTGGTGTGCAGGCCGAGCTGGGCCCAGGTGATGATCTCGCAGAACTCCTCCAGGGTGCCCATGCCGCCGGGCAGGGCGATAAACCCCTCGGCCAGCTCGGCCATGCGGGCCTTGCGCTCATGCATGGAGTTCACCACATGGATTTCCGTCAGGCGCGGATGGGCCAGCTCCTTGCGGCGAAGAAAATCCGGCAGCACGCCGATGGCCTTGCCGCCGGCGGCGAGCGTCGCGTCGGCCACCGCGCCCATGAGCCCGACACAGGCTCCGCCGTAGACGAGGGTGATATGCTCCTCGGCCAGCAACCGGCCCAGCCGGTTGGCCGCATCCACATAGGCCGGGTCGAGCCCGGACGAGGAACCGCAAAAAACACAGACGCTCTGCATGGGGCGCTCCGGAGGGGCCGCTTTCGCACGGCCCCGGTCTGGCGGATGGTGGGCAAGAACAGGGAATGTGCCGCTAATCCAATCCTTCGATGATGGGCTTGTGCTGGCTCAAGTCGAAATAGCCGCGCACGGGGAAGGATAGGGTGTAATTGGGGATCTTGTCGAAGCGGATAAAACCCACGCTTTTGCCTTCGGTCAGTTCGGACAGGGCGGTCAGCCCCAGTGGGATGGGCAGATTCAGGGCGCAGGCGTGGATCTCGGACAGCTTGTCCTTGTACCGGGTCTTGAGGTAGGTGACGAGCGCGTCGCGCTCCTCCTCGGTGAAGGATTCGAGCAGGATGCGTCGGCAGCTTTCGATGCTCACCGGCAGGTCGGGGTCCACCGGGTCCCCGATCAGGGCGCCCCAGTCGTAGATTTTTTCCTCGGCCGGGTCCCACTCCGGGCGAAACAGGTGGACGGTAACGTCCTTGCGGCCCTTGAAGCTTTTGATGACCATGGACACGGTCCAGGCCCGGTGTACGGGAAGGTTGAAATCAGCCGGAACGACGTCGATTTCCATGGGAGCGTCTCCTTGACACGGCAGGCTGACCCCGGCTGCGGCGCGGCGCAAGTGCCGGTCGAAACGCCACGGGGTTTTCGCTTTCGTTACGTTGACCGGGGATGTACAAAAAAACACCATGCTTTTCCAGCTTGAATCCGAATACAGTCCGCAAGGCGACCAGCCCGGGGCCATCGAGGCCCTGTCCTCCAACCTGTCCCAGGGCGTGCCGAGCCAGGTGCTGCTCGGGGCCACCGGCACGGGCAAGACCTTCACCATGGCCCAGGTGGTGGCCCGGTTGGATCGCCCGGCCCTGGTCATGGCCCCCAACAAGACCCTGGCCGCTCAGCTCTACAGCGAGTTCAAGGGGCTTTTTCCCAACAATGCCGTGGAGTATTTCGTCAGCTATTACGACTACTACCAGCCGGAAGCCTACCTGCCGCGTACGGACACCTACATTGAGAAGGATGCGTCCATAAACGACGACATCGACAAGCTGCGCCACGCCGCCACCCATTCGCTTTTGACCCGGCGTGACGTGCTTATCGTAGCCTCGGTGTCCTGCATCTACGGCCTCGGGTCGCGCGATTACTACGAGCGCATGGTGCTCTCCCTGGAAGTCGGCCAGAAGACCGGCATGGAGGCGGTGATTTCCCGGCTGGTGGAGATCCAGTACGAGCGCAACGACTACGACTTCCACCGGGGCGTGTTCCGTGTGCGCGGCGACGTCATCGAGCTGATTCCCGCCTACAGCCGGGATCGGGCCCTGCGCCTGGAATTTTTCGACGACGAGCTGGAATCCATCCTGGAGACCGATCCGCTGACCGGCGAGGTCCTGGGGGCCATGCAAAAGGCCATCATCTTTCCGGCCAGCCACTACGTGTCCGACCGCGACAACCTGAACCGCGCCGTTTCGGACATTCGGGAAGAGCTGCGCCTGCGCCTGACCGAGCTTCGGGCGGCAAACGACCTGCTGGCGGCCCAGCGCCTGGAAATGCGCACCATGCAGGACCTGGAGATGATCGAGGAGCTCGGCTACTGCAACGGCATCGAGAACTATTCCCGCCACCTGGACGGCCGCAAGGCCGGGGAGCCGCCGTACACACTGCTCGATTACTTCCCCGAGGATTTCATTCTTTTCGTGGACGAATCCCACATCACCGTGCCCCAGACCGGCGGCATGTACGCCGGGGACCGTTCCCGCAAGCAGACCCTGGTCGACTTCGGTTTCCGCCTGCCCTCGGCGCTGGACAACCGGCCGCTCAATTTCGAGGAATTCCTCGGCCGCATCGGCCAGGCCGTTTTCGTCTCGGCCACGCCCGGCGACTGGGAAGTGAATCGGTCCGAGGGCGTGGTGGTGGAGCAGATCATCCGGCCGACGGGCCTGCTCGACCCGGAGATCGAGGTGCGGCCGACCAAGGGGCAGGTGGACGACCTCATGGCCGAATGCCGGGTGCGGGCGGAGGCCGGGGAGCGGGTGCTCGTCACCACGCTCACCAAGCGCATGGCCGAAGAGCTCAACCAATACTTCAACTCCATGGGCCTGCGTGCGCGCTATCTCCATTCCGACATCGACACCCTGGAGCGGGTGGCCATCATCAAGGCCCTGCGCCAGGGCGAATTCGACGTGCTGGTCGGCATCAACCTGCTGCGCGAGGGGCTCGACATCCCGGAAGTGTCGCTGGTGGCCATCCTGGACGCGGACAAGGAAGGTTTTTTGCGCTCGGCCCGTTCGCTCATCCAGACCTTCGGCCGGGCGGCCCGCAATGCCGGCGGCCGGGTGATCCTCTACGCCGATACCGAGACCCGCTCCATGCAGGCGGCCATGGACGAGACGGCCCGGCGCAGGGAAAAGCAGGAGGCATCCAACCGCGAGGCCGGCATCACGCCCACCACCATCATCAAGAGCATGGACAGCGTGCTGGACAGCCTGTACGGGCAGGGGGCGCAGACGGCGGCCGGCGGTTCCCCGTCCATGTCGTCGCGTGGGGCTTCGGTGCACGAGGAAGCCGCAGCCTATGGCGGCATGTCCAAAAAGGCCCTGGAAAAAAAGATCAAGATGCTGGAGCGGGAAATGCGCGAAGCGGCCAAGGCTCTGGAATTCGAGAAGGCGGCTGCGTTGCGGGACCAGGTGGCGTCGCTGCGGGAGCGCTTGCTGGAGATGGGCTGAGATGTCGGACGGCCGCAATTTTATGCGCATGCATAGCCGGGCCGTGCGGCTGCACCACAGGTTGGGGACCTGGGGGCCGCTGCTTGGCGGCTTCCTCGCCCTGGCGCTGGTCTTCTGCCTGGGCGTCACGGGCTATATGTATGTGGAGGGCTGGAGCTTTTTCGACAGCCTCTACCAGGTCGTCATCACCCTTTCCACCGTAGGGTTCCAGGAAGTCTACCCCCTGTCCCATGACGGCCGCGTGGTCACCATGCTGCTCATCGTTTTGGGCGTGGGGGCCTTCGCCTATCTCGTCGGCTCCTTTACCCAGGTGCTGGTGGAAGGCCGGCTGCAACAGTATCTCGGGAGACGGCGCATGCAGAAAATCATCGACGGCCTGAGCGATCATGTCATCATCTGCGGCTACGGCCGCATCGGGTCCATCGTGGCCCGGGAGATTCTGGCCGAGAACATGCCCACCGTAGTCGTGGAGAACAGCGAGGAAGTCATACGGCTTCTCGACGAGCAGGGGATTCCCCACGTCTTCGGCGACGCCACGGCCGACGAGACGTTGCTGGCGGCCGGCCTGGCCCGGGCCAGGACCCTGGTCGCGGCCCTGACCCAGGAGGCGGCCAACGTCTACGTGACCCTGACCGCGCGCCAACTCAATCCGGCCATCCGCATCGTGGCCCGGGCCGACGCCTTGGGCCACACCCAGCGCCTGCAACGGGCCGGGGCGGACCAGGTGCTCGTGCCCCATCTCTACGGCGGCGTGCGCATGGCCCAGTCGGTGCTGCGGCCCACGGTCACGACCTTTCTGGAGCTGGCCGGCCGGGGGGGCGGCGAAGTCGACCTGCAAATGGAAGAGTTGCAGGTGACGGAGACGTCCGATTTCGTTAATCAGAACCTCATCGAGGCCCGCATCCGTCCCCGTTTCAACCTCATCATCATCGCCATCAAGAAGGCGTCCGGGGAGATGATTTTCAATCCGTTGCCCCAGGCCATTCTCGAAGCCGGGGACACCATGATCCTGGTCGGCCGCACGGAAGGGCTCGACGGTCTCAAGGAGGTCCTTTGACCCCGGCGGACGCCATCCGGCCGCTGATCGTCATCCTGCACTACGGCAATCCGGCCGTGACCAGGCGGCTGGCTGACCAGCTGGCCCAAAGCGATCCCGATCCGCAACTTGCCGCGCGGGTGCTGGATAACGCCGCGCCCGATCCCTTTCCCGACGCCTGGAAACGGCTGCCCGAAAATTGCTATTGGGCCGGCGCGCTGGCCCAGGCCGCCATCCTGGCCAGGGACATGGGCAAGACCCATTTGTGGTTTTTCAATAACGACATCCTTTTTACGAGCCGGCCGCCGCATCTGGCCCGGGCGCTCGGGCGTCTGGCCCGGCTGGAGGCGACCGTGGGGCGCGTGGGGCTGTATTCCCCGGCCTTTGCCGGGAGTCCCTACCATCCGCAGATGATGGCCAAACCGGGCAGCCAGTATCGCCTGGTGCGCGTCATGGACGGCGTGGCCCCGCTGGTCTCCCTGGACTGCCTGGACGCTGTCGGCGGTCTGGATGTGGACGACAATCCCTATGGCTACGGCGTGGACGTCTGGCTGTCGGCGCGGGTGCACCAAGCCGGCTGGAAGCTGGTGGTGGACCAGACCATGATCGTGCGGCATCGCCACCACACCGCCGCCAGGGAGGTGCGCGGATTCCTGGACACCGCCGCCCGGGCCGAGGATCTCTATCTGCGAAAGCGGCTGGGGCCGGATTGGCGTGAGCGCGTCAAAAGCTGGCAGGCTGACTGTGAGGACGTGGACAGGCTGTAGAAGGGAGGGGACATGGGGCCGTACGACTTTTTTTTGCCGCCGGCATTCGACGCCCTGCCCGAAGCCGTGGCCGAAGGACTGCTTATCGGCTGTCTGGCCCGCAATCAGGCGGCGCGCCTCGGCCTGGAGGCCCTGCGCTCCAAGGGACCGCAAGCCGCTGCGACCGCCCGGCTGGGCCTCGATCTGACGCTTCTGGCTTTTGACCTCGATCCTCTCAATGCCGAACTGGCCAAGGCCATCCTGACCATGACCGCCGGACAGAACGGGCTGCTGTCCGCTGCCGCCCGGGCGGCGCTTGGCGTGGCGGCGAACGCGCCGTGGGCCGCGCCGTGGCGACAGGCGCTGGACGACGCCGCCCGGACCGGGGATTGGGCAGGGTTTCTCACGCGCTACGACGCTTCCTGGCCGACGGACGGCGCGCCGCTGGCCTCGCGGGTGCTCGGATTGGCCGCCGTGGCCAGCGGGGACCCTAACCGTCTCGCGGCTTGGAGAAAGTGCCTCGCTTCCGCGACCACGCCGGGGCTGCATTGGCTTGCGGTCCAGGCCGACATGCGCCTGGGAGGCCGGGAAGCCGGCATGGCGGCGCTTCGCGATTACCTTGACCATTGGCCGTGGAACGCCGGGGCGCTGCTCGTCCTGCACGACCTGGCGCGCGGCCTGGACACGGCGCGTACGCCGCTGCCCGGCGAACTGGCGATCTTTCTCTACACCTTCAACAAGGCCGACGACCTGGGCCGGACCCTTGAGGGCGTGCTGGCGAGCGCACTCGATCGGTACCGCATCTTCGTGCTGGATAACGGCTCCACCGACGCCACGCCCGAGGTGCTGGCCGCTTTTGGCGACCGTATCGGGACGGAGCGGTTTTTCACCGTGTGCGCGCCGGTCAACGTGGGCGCGCCGGCCGGCCGCAACTGGCTCAAGCATTTGCCCGAGGCGCAGAGAGCCGATTTCGTGGCCTATCTCGACGACGACCTGACCCTGCCGCCGGACTGGGCGCTTCGCCTCGGCGCGGCCGTGGCCGCCTATCCCGAAGCCGGGGTCTACGGCTGCCGCATCAGCGATGCCGGCAGCCCGGCCGTGCTCCAGGCGGCCGAGCTCCATCTCGCGCCCGGGGCCCCTGGTCAGCCCTTTGCCGCCACGGACTTGCATCTGCAAGGCCCGGATCTGGGCCAGTTCACCTTCTGCCGGCCGTGCCTGAGCGTCACCGGCTGCTGCCACCTCTTTTCCCGGCAAGCCCTTGATGCCGGCGGGGATTTCGACATCCGCTTTGCGCCGTCCCAGTTCGACGATTTCGACCGCGACCTGCGCGCCGCCCTGGCCGGACGCTTTGCCGTATGCCAGGGCCATCTGGCCGTGGGCCATGCCCGCAAAAGCGGGGCCGACACGAGGCGAAGCCGCGTCGCCGGGGCCAATGCCCACGGCAATATGCTCAAGCTCCAAGGCAAGTACGATGCCGGCGAGATCAAACGGTTGCGCCGGGAACAGCGCATCCGGCTCTTGACCGATATCCGCAAAAAAGCCATCTGGCTCTCCCGCCGCGACACCGCGCGCGGCAGCGAAACGCCAAAGGATGGGGGCTTATGAGCGAGGGAAAAGACGCCGCCGCGCGCCTGCGCGAACTTCGGGCGCAAATCCACGAACACGACTACCGCTATTACGTCCTGGACGACCCGGTCATCGAGGACGCGGCCTACGACGCCCTCTACCGGGAGCTCAGGAAGCTGGAAACGGCCCATCCCGAACTCGACGACCCCAATTCGCCGACCAAGCGCGTCGGCGGCACGGTGTTGCCGGCCTTTGTCTCCAAGCCGCACCGGCTGGCCATGTACAGCCTGGACAACGCCATGAGCGAGGAGGAGTGGCAGGATTTCGTGACCCGGGCGGCCAACAAGCTGGAAAAGGAAGGGCAGCCCTTCACGCGCACCTTCTGGGTCGACCCCAAGTTCGATGGTCTGGCCTTGGAGATCATTTACGAAAATGGTGTCTATGTCGGGGCGCTCACGCGCGGCGACGGCGAAGTGGGCGAAGACGTGACCGAAAACGTGCGCACGGTCAAAAACGTGCCGCTCGATTTGCGGCCCCATGCGGTAAGGGCCAACCTGCCCGTGCCGGCGCTGCTCGAGGTGCGCGGCGAAGTGGTCATGACGCGCCAGGACTTTTACGAGCTCAACGAGCGCCAACGGGAGCAGGGGGGGAAGATTTTCGCCAACCCGCGAAACGCCGCCGCCGGTTCGGTGCGCCAGCTCGATTCGAAAATTTCCGCCAGCCGCCCCCTGACTTTTTTCGCCTACGCCATCGGCGAAAAGGATTGGGCCGGCGCGGACCCGGGCTGGACCACCCATTCCGGCCTCATGGCCGGGCTCGGCAAGCTCGGCCTGCCCGTGGCCAGGGAAGGCAAGGTCGCCACGGAAAGCGAGGTCTATCCCTATTTCAAGACCATGGGCGTGCGCCGGCCGGACCTGCCCTTCGAGATCGACGGGGTGGTGGTCAAGGTGGACAGCCTCGCCGACCAGGAGGCGCTCGGATTCACCGGCCGGGCCCCGCGTTTCGCCATCGCGCTCAAGTTTCCGGCCCACGAGGCCGAGACGGTGCTTAGACGCATCGAGGTGCAGGTGGGCCGCACGGGCGTTTTGACGCCGGTGGCCATCCTCGAACCCGTCTCCCTGGCCGGTGTGACGGTGTCCCGGGCGACGCTGCACAACGAGGACGAGATCAAGGCCAAGGACCTGCGCGCGGGCGACATGGTGGTGGTGCGCCGGGCCGGGGACGTCATCCCCGAGGTGGTCCGGGTGGTGCCGGAAAAACGCCTGCCGGACGCCGAGCCGTTTCCTTTCCCGCACATCTGTCCGTCGTGCCATTCCCCCGCCGTGCGCGCTCCGGGCGAGGCGGCCTGGCGCTGCGTCAACCTGGCCTGCCCGGCCATGCTGCGCCGGGGCATCGCCTATTTCGTGTCCAAGTCGGGCCTCGACATCGAAGGCATCGGCAACAAGTGGGTGAAAACGCTCATCGACAAGGGCATGGTGAAAACTCCGGCCGATCTCTTCAACCTGACCGAGATGGACCTCATCCCCATGGAGCGCATGGCCGAGAAGTCGGCCGCCAATTTCGTGGCCGCCGTGGAAAAGGCCCAGCAAAACGCCAGCCTGGCCAAACTCATCGCCGCGCTCGGCATCCGGCAGGTCGGCACGCGCACGGCCCGGACCCTGGCCGAACATTTTCGCGACCTCGACGGACTTGCCGCCGCCACGTCCGAGGATCTGACCGCCTTGCCGGACATCGGCCCGGAAGTGGCGGGTTCGATCCGCGAGTTTTTCGACAACGCCGCCAACCGTGAACTCCTCGAACGTTTTCGGCAGATCGGCCTGTGGCCCGTCAGCGAGCCCAAAACCGCCGTTCCCCCCGAAGCCACGCCCCTTGGCGGCAAGAAGTTCCTTTTCACCGGCACGTTGCCCGGCCTGTCCCGGGAAAAGGCCCAGGCGCTGGTGGAGGCCGCCGGCGGCCGGGTCGTGTCCGCCGTCTCCAAAAAGCTCGACTACCTCGTCGTTGGCGCGGACCCGGGCTCCAAACTGGCCAAAGCGCAATCCCTCGGCATCACCATTATGGATGCCGATGAATTTCAAAAATTATTGGAGGAGGGAAGTGCGAGAGGGGAAACCCTTTAAAAAGGGTTGTCCCCTCTCGCGCTCTCCCCTTCCTAAAGTTTCTAACGAGCTGGATGATAGTTGGATAACATCCTGTGACCGTTAAAAGTCTTGGGAAGGGGGGCCTGGGGGGAAACCTTTCTTCAGAAAGG